>NZ_JANPLS010000278.1:0-19650 GCF_031422475.1 Chamaesiphon sp. VAR_48_metabat_403 | reverse complement strand
GCTACCTGTATGCACCCGCACGCCGCTAAAATCAGATCCAAAGCGCGGCTCCATGAACGATCGCACATCATCCGATAATGGATTTCCGCCACCTTTACTGCTACTGAGCTGACTTTCTAGATCGGGAGTAGCTGTTTGGGTACTGGGAGCAGATTGTTTCATCTGAAGTTCTTCCTCTTCGGGCAATTCTTCCCGTTGCACTAGCGGCGAAATTGTCTCGGCTAGCGGTTTCATTTGGAGTTCCTCTTCTTCGGGCAACTCTTCGCGCTGTACTTGGGCGGGTTCGGACATTGCCATGACTCGATCTGCAACGCTATCGGCTTCTTGTTCGTATTTGTCTCCTGGCTGTCCGAACGTTAGTTTGGTCTGAATTGCCGATCGAGTCGATTGTGATGCTGTTATGGGGGTATTAGAGCGGTGCTGAGTTAATTTTGTGGCTTGGTGATAGTTTTCCCATAGTTCGGCTTTAGATGCGGGTGTAGGTGCTGATTTTTGTTGGACTGCAAACTTACCAGTCTGAAAGGGGCTGGCCTTAAATGCTCGATCTATTGTTTTTAGCTGAATAAGTTGATGATAATTCATAGTTTGTTCCAATAAAGATGCCATGCTTAGTACATGATTTATTGTCTAGTTTTAATGCAAATATATTATTGATATCTATATTTATCGATTTAACTAGCTGTTTCATTAATCTATTTACCTTGAACCATATTTAAACCATATTTAGTGTTTTATTTGTTTATTTTTCTGTTTCCATTCACGTCGATAACTCATTTCATATGACTCGAAGTTTGACGGCCCAAGCCTTTGCCATCTACCATCATTTGGTCTAATCAGCAATTCAACTGTTCTACGACCTGCCAGAAGTCCTTCCTGATGAGCTGCTAATCTGGATTTACCTTCCTTGAGAGCTTCTTTCTTCTTTTCATTATATGCATTGCGATAAAATTCTTCTCCTGGTGCATAATTATTGGAATGTCCTAGCCGATCTAATTCAAGTTTTGCCTCGAATTGCTTTATTGTTCCTTCGATTTCCTCATCAACCATCTGTTTGACAAATGTATCTTCATCTGTGTTTTCTGCCTGTGGAGATTGATTAGTGTAAAATTTTTGTGCGTGATACATCTCATGTACAAAATATGATGCAATAACAGCTAGTTTCAGCAATGGATTTAGATTGCAAACTTCTGTGTGTTTTTTATCATCTATCTTAAAGGATGCAGGAGCATCACCAGATTTCCATTCGATTTTAACTCTATATTGTTCTTTGATTTGCAAAGCTTCTCGACCTCGATTTGATTTTTTGAGTTGAGCCTCAAGATTTTGCCAATTGACTGGAACCGAACTATTTTGATTGCTGCTGATACTATCAATCCTAAGTTGAATTAATTTAGCAACGTTCTCTAATTGCCCGTTTGCAACAGACTGAACGATGTTGCTACCAGCGACAAGCGTTCCTGTCGTTTTCGATCCAATTCTTCTTGACTCAATCGCAATTCCTGTTTTTTGAGCATCATAGCGACTTCCACTCAAAACAGAATTTATATCGAGATCGTAATTTTTGATAAGCCGCCACACAATTTCATGTACCACAAAATCCGACTTTCCAGATTTGAGCGCACGTTTGGCCAAGTCTACTATCTTCTCATCTTCTGTTTCTTGATTTTTAGACGTATCGCTTTCACTGCGTTGTAATGGACTAACGTGAAGCTCGGTTACTTGCTGCACCACATGAGTCACGATATTATCTTCAGGCTTCATCTGAAGTTCTCCTTCCTCTTGAGGCAATTCTTCCCGTTGCACTAGCGGCGAGATTGTCTCGACTAGCTGCTTCATTTGAAGTTCGTCCTCTTCTTCCGGCAACTCCTCTTGCTGTAACTGTGCGGGTGCTGACATTGCCATGACTCGATCTGCTACGGTATCTGCTTCTTGCTCGTATTTATTTCCGGGCTTCCCGTTGGCGGAGCCTCTCTGCTGGAGAATCGTCAGTTTTGCCTGAATTGGCACAGAAACACTATTTGCCCCTTTCTGATTCAATTGCTTTGCTTGTTGGTAGTTTTCCCACAACTGGGCTTTAGTTGCTGGAGAAGACTCTTCCGATCTTGTCTGGACTCCAAAGCCGAGCGATCGGAATGGACTCACTTTGAATGTGGAATCCAAATTCTGACTTTTTTTAGCAGTTGTGTTTAGGCGATCGGACATGATTAACTATCTATCCTTTTTTTTGTTAGAGATCGAGCTACTTTAACAATCTGGCGATCGGATCGATTCTTACCTGTATCAGCATTGGGGATAGTTTAGCAATTACGGTGAACATTCTTACTTAATTTGGTGCTACGAATTTTCCGGCGATCGCAGTCCAATTCCGACGTTGGATTGACCTGCCCTTCTGTTGGATATCGCCGTAGAAGTGAAGTTCGATATCCCAAATATCTCCAGGCTGTGTATCGAAAAATGCAAATGGTGTATCGCTGGACTCGAAATTACATCCTTTTGCTAGATCGACTTCACCTTTGGCATTAGTGTAGACATTCTTTTGGTTAGGCTTGAGATCGGCAGGTTCGGTTCGATGTCCGTAATGGACGGGGCTAGAAGCAGTGTTACCATCTTCTTGAAAGACTTCCCATAACCTTCCAGACGGTAATTTACTCAACAAATCGCCTCTATCTGCTATTACCTCACCCTTTCGTTCCTGTTTGATATGTCCACGAATAAATTGTCGATATTCCAATTCCGAACATTTAAATCGTGGATTGAAAGAGGCAAAAACTTCAAAAGATGTTTGAAAAGCACATTGTTGTGGATTAATCCGCTTAAATAGCGGAGTGCCAGTTGCTACGAAAAAAGAGTTTAGAGCTTGAGGATGAGCATCAAATTCTGGTTCGGCTGGTGCTGAAAGACCTACTCGTTGAATTGTACGATCTTCAGGCTTCACCTGAAGATCGTCTTCGTTCTCAGGCAATTCGTTTCGTTGTAATAGTAGCGAGCTTGTCCTCAGTTTTTCCTCTAATTCCTCCCGCTGTACTTGGAGGGGTTCGGGTATAGCCATGACTCGATCGGCAACACTATCGGCTTCTTGCTCGTATTTATCTCCTGGCTGTCCGAGTGTCAGTTTGGCTTGAATGGGTAATGTTGTAAAAGCGGAAATATTTGCCCCTTTTTGATTTAATTGTTTTGTTTGTTGATAGTTCTCCCATAATTGGGCTTTGCTTGCTGGGGTCGATTCTACCAATTTTGTTTGCACCCCAAAGCCATGAGATCGAAACTGACTCACTTTGAATGTGGAATCCAAATTCTGATAGTTTTTAGCGGCTGTACTGAAGCGATCGGACATAATTAGTTATCTATCCTTTCGTTGGGAGGGAATCGATTACAAAGATAGTGAAGGCTCATTTTAACTACATTTAGCCTGTTTGCTGCACAACATGAGTTAACTCATGTGCCGTTAAAGCATCCTTCCCTGGAGCTTTCCCCGCTCCAAAGTAAATATCGCTACCGTGTGCGAATGCTTGAGCATTAACACCCTGATTCATCTGTACGGCATCGCTACCCGTATGCACCCGCACGCCGCTAAAATCGGCTCCAAAACGCGGTTCCATGAACGATCGCACGTCATCCGATAATGGATTTCCGCCACCTTTACTGCTACTGAGCTGACTTTCTAGATCGGGAGTAGCTGTTTGGGTACTGGGAGCAGATTGTTTCATCTGAAGTTCTTCCTCTTCGGGTAACTCCTCGCGTTGGATGGAGTTATCTAAAGATTTCATCTGCAACTCTTCCTCTTCTTCTGGAAGTTCTTCACGTTGCACGACATTATCTTCAGGTTTCATCTGAAGTTCTTCTTCCTCTTCGGGCAATTCTTCCCGTTGCACTAGTGGCGAGATTGTATCGGCTAGTGGTTTCATTTGGAGTTCCTCTTCTTCTGGCAACTCCTCGCGTTGTACTTGGGCGGGTTCGGACATTGCCATGACTCGCTCGGCAACACTATCGGCTTCTTGCTCGTATTTGTCTCCTGGCTGCCCGATGGTTAGTTTGGTCTGAATTGCCGATCGTGTCTGTTCTGGTGCTGTTACGGGGGTATTAGACCGATTTTGGGTTAATTTTGTGGTTTGTTGATAGTTCTCCCATAGTTCGGCTTTAGATGCGGGGGTAGCTGCCGATTTTTGTTGGACTGCAAAGTTACCAGTCTGGAAGGGGCTGGCTTTAAATGCTCGATCGCTAGTTATATTAGCTCGATCGGTTGTTTTTCGTTGAAGATGTTGACGCTCTTTCATGGTCTACCCCGCACTAAATCGCATTCTCTAAACTTAGAGTACCACAATGTATCTCTAAAATTAACTCGACTTAGGTCGAAGAGAGCGGGGAGTTTGGGGCGGGGATTGGGGAGCGGTGCATACACACGTCGGCTGGACTTCGTTTCTAGACCTGAATCCCCCAACCCCCTTGGAAAGGGGGCTTTAAAAGTCCCCTTTCCAAGGGGGATTTAGCGGCGTTTTTATTCGGGGGTTCCCCCCGAATAAAAAAACGACAAGACAGGGGGATTCAAGCCAACTTCGTTTATTTCTAGAGATGTGTATACACGGTAACTTATAAAGGGGAGGCTCTTCCGGCTCCCTCCCCTGCTTGGTGCGCTATCACTGCCGGGGAACCCGGTCAGTGAGCGCATCCGCTTTATAAGGGGAGGGCTGGGGTGGGGTAACAGGGCTACGCAGCAACTCAAATAACTTCGCTGATTTAAACAGCGCGGGAATTATTGCATGGTGGCGATGATGACCGTGATATTATCGCTACCACCGTGTTGTTTGGCGGCATCGATTAGGGCTTGGGCGGCGATTTCTTCGGTTTCGGCTTGGAGATGAATGGCGATTTCGTCGTGGGGTACTTCTTCGGTCAAACCATCGCTACAGAGTAAGATCCGATCGCTGGGATGAACATCTTGAGTTTGAATATTAATTTGGCGTAAATCGCGACGACCGAGGCAATGAGATAAAACGTGGCGGAGGGGATGGACTCTGGCTTCATCGGCGTTGAGCTGACCTAGTTTCATCGCTCTGGCAACCCAGGTATCATCTTCGGTAATGAGGTCTAATTTGTCGCCTCGGAGCCGATAGAGCCGGGAATCGCCGACGTGCGCCGACCATACTAGGTCGTCGCGGAATAAGATAGCGACGAGGGTGGTGCCCATATCGGCGCGTTGGGCGTTTACTTCTTGATCGGCGACAATCGCCTCGTTGGCGGCAATTAAGGCTTGGGCGAGGAGGTTTTTGGTATCGGGTTCGGTTTCCCAATTGCTGTCGAGATACGTATGAGCGGTTTCAATGGCTATTCTACTGGCTTCTTCGCCACCAGCATGACCGCCCATTCCATCAGCAACTATAAAAAATCGTCCATCAGGATCGATGTAGTATGCATCTTGGTTGGCACTGCGTACCATCCCTTTATCCGAAAGACCTGCGAACAACGATTTCATAATCTAATGCCTGTACCGATTAATAAGCCAAAATTTTAGAGCGGACGAAGGATCGAAACAACGGTATTTGGAATTTGACGATCGGTTTACTCCCCTGACTCGATCGGGTCGCGTCCGCCATGCGGAATCGACTCTAAAATTTGTTGGGTAGTTGCTATCGTCAATATCTATAGTACCCAGATCGGCACCGATCGATCGCCTAGTTAAGACATTCGATCTTGGCGATCTAGTTTCCGCGTTTGCTGAAACCACATTACCAGGGAGATTGCCGCGATCGCACCAACTACTCCAGCCGCGATCGTGTATTGATTGACAAATAGCATCGTAGCAGACAATGTAAATGTCGCAACTAAGATAGCATAATTTGTGTTTTGCTGCATGGCACTGAGCCTGCGTAAATAACGATCGGTTTCGCTGGCGCGCACTCGGACGCGGATGTCGCCGCGTTCTAATTTTTCGATCGTGTCTTCGAGGCGGCGGGGCAATCCGAGTGCGGAAGATCCGACTTGGGCAGCTTGTCTGCCAATTTCGGCGAGAAAGGCGTTGGCATCGGGGGTACTATTACCGTTACTGTTCATAATTTGGAAGGCAAAGGGTTGAGCGGCGGACATGAAGTTAAAATCGGGGTCGAGTCCTTTACCGACACCTTCGATCGTCGAAAATGCCCGCATCACGAAGGTAAAGGTGGCGGGGAAGCGGAAGGGTTGCCCGTAGGCGATATCATAGAGATCGTCGGTAATTTGGGCGATCGATTGCGATTCTAAGGGTTTATCGAGGAAGTTATCCAGCAGGTATTGGATCGATCGGCGAATCGGATCGGTATCGGCATCGCCAGATACGGCTCCCAGGGCGACTAATCCGCTGACGACACGATCGGCATTCCGTCCGGCGACGGCTAAGAGGGTATCCATCAGCTTTTCTTTGGTACCGGGGGCGATCCGTCCCATCATCCCAAAATCATAGAAGATTAAGGCTCCAGTTTTTGGCTCGATCGCGACATTTCCCGGATGCGGATCGGCATGGAAAAAGCCATCGGTGAGCAGTTGTTGGAGATAGGCGGTGGCACTCTGACTGGCGATCGTTTTGCGATCGAGTCCGGCGGCTTCTAAGCCTTCGTAGTGACTGATTTTAATCCCTGGTAAGTACTCTAATGTCAGCGTCCGGGTGGAGGAATATCGCCAGTAGACGCGGGGTACCATTACCCAATTTTGCGCCCTAAAGTTCCGCCGAAAAGTATCGGCATTTTGCCCTTCGCTAATATAGTCGGTTTCTTCCCACAAAATTCGACAGCATTCATCATATATACCCAACCAGTCGCGCCCACCTTGTCCCCATTTGGGATGATTTTGGAAGTATTTAGCAATCCCTCGCAAAATTTCGAGATCGATCGTAAATAATTTATGCAGTCCTGGACGTTGGACTTTGACGACGACTTCTTCGCCTGTATGCAATCGGGCTAGATGTACTTGCCCCAGACTAGCTGCGGCGATCGGAATTTGCTCGAAGCTGGCATACAATTCAGGAATTGTTTTACCTAAATCTCGCTCGATAATTTCGGCGACTTGGGCATATCCAAAGGCTGGCACCCGATCTTGTAATTTAGAAAGTTCTTCGACATATTCAACTGGAAACAAATCGGCACGAGTCGAAAATAGCTGCCCTAATTTGATGAAGGTCGGCCCTAATTCCAAAAACGTATCCCTAATCCAAATTGCTTGTTTGCGCCGTCTGGAAGCCTGTTTTGCCTCAGTGTAGCCACTAAGATAGCTCCACTTCTTCCCGTCAATCCAGGAACCATTGAGGAATGTCAGGAAAAATGACCAAATATCAAACTTCCGCCGCCGCCTGGAATAATTCTGTCGATTCCATCGGTAGGCGCGGTTGTCACTACTAAGCTGAGGATCTGTCACAAGTTGCGGCATGGAGATAGCGGATGACTCTGGCACAGTAGTAGCATTAGATGACGGCGCGCTCGGATTTGCCGCTGTTGATGTAGTTGCTCCATTTCGATCGAGCCTTGCCTCTGGCATTCCGGTGCTGCTTTGGCTCTGCTGAAGATTAGTTGACGCGGGTGGAGTAGCCGGAGCATTGCTGGGCGGTAGGCAAGGTTCAGAAATAGCAGTCATTTCAATTTTGGAGGTGGGATTAGCTTTGATGGCGATATCTTTGGATTTCAGCTCTGAGTCTGGCAATTTCGGCACGGAGATCGTCGATCGTTTCTTGAACATCGACAGTGCGACCATTTGCGGATACTGTCGTAGTATTCCCACCAGCGTTAGCAGTCTCTCGTGCCGCTCGATCGATTACTTCTTGGGTAAAGTTGCGGAGTTTTTCACTCTGTTCGGCGTTGATTTTGCCTAGTTCGCTCAGGGTATAGGTTAGCGTTTCACCTAGTTTGTCGTTAAGGCGTTGAGCGAGCGCGCGCCCGACAAAAAAACTATTGAGTGAGGGTTTGGTCATAGTTTTGTAGATGACTGACTGAGATTGTGCTTCCGTAAAGAATTATAACGCGATGCATGAGGCGGATGGAACTATCGATCGACGATTTAACTCTCTCGATCTCAATCTGTTACTCATTACATCGCCAGTCAGCCAGAAATCGCGACGATCCTAAAATACCCGATCTCCAAGCAAATTTCTCGGCAATATATATTCATGCTCAAAGTTCTGGCAATCTCTGGTAGTCTCAAATCTAGTTCTACCAACACGACTATTTTGCGATCGTTGGCGATCTCCGCCCCCAGTAATCTCCAAATCTCCATTTATGAGGGCATCGGCAATCTTCCCCATTTTAACCCCGAACTCGATGGCGATCTGCCGCTCGATTCCGTCCGAGCTTGGCGCGACTGCTTGCAATTATCTGATGGTATTATTTTCTGTTGTTTCTTCAGGCGAATTCATGCACAAGCCAACTGCGGTAATTAGTTCTTCGCCATCCCCAGATGGCGGCGCAAACGCCAATGCATCGCTGGTAAAGACGCTGCGAGTGATGATGGCGGATATCGGTGCTGGCTCGATCCTCTGTATTCCAGCGGTTACGGCAAAATTAACCGATGGCGAGATTATCGATCCTACTACTGTGACTGCATTACAATCTTTGTTGGCTGGTTTGGTAAAGCAGCTCCGCTCATCATCCACCCGCGACTAAAGCGACTAAAGTGCGGGCTAATAGCTAAAGTCCACTGAAGTGGACTGAAGAATTTGACAGTCCACTTCAGTGGACTTTGGCTATTAGCCTGGGGATTCATCCCCAGGTGGTGCGTGGCGAAGCTAGGAATGATTGCATGAAAATCTTTATCCCGTTCTCGCGAGCCTTCGATCGTTTATTAATGTGCAAACCTATTACTGGCAAGAGATCTAAGTTGAAACAGTAGATCTGAAGCATCGATCGCCTAAAAAACAGGTACTATATCCGTTAAAGATACAGTACCTGCACAATTGATTAACTTGGGTAAAGCCCAAAAATGCACTATCCACTATTCACTATCCACTAAATTAAGATTTAGCTTCTAGACGAGCGTAGAACAAACCGCGAATTTTAACTTCTTTAGGATCTAGCGCGCCTAAATCGGTGTCCGAAGGCTGTTCGCTTTCAAAAATACCCGCGATTTCGCCAGTTGCGCTGTTGACTTTAGCAACTTCAAAGTTGATTTTACCTTTGCCAGTTTGCGCGCGTTTGGTGTTCTTGCGATCGCCTTCCCGACTTTTTGCTTCAGCTTGAAGGGCGTTGGCATTATCGTAACCACTAGCAACACCGCGACCTTTAGGATCGAGGAAGACATTACCACGGTAAGATGGGACTTTGTATTCGCCTGCAAAGTCAGTAGAAGTCGTGATACTTTCTACACCGGGTTGGCTGGTTGCAACTAACTCTTTAACGGTAAAGAGGAAAGGTACTAGTTCGCCACCAGGCATTTTGACAGTAATTGCTTGGAAGTCAAGCCCATCTTCTTCTTTAAAAGTGAGCGTCCGATCGGCGGATAATGAGACGGTACCTCTAATCTGGTCGAGACTGGAAGTAGCGCGCGTCACTAGTTTACCTGCAACAAATTCAGCTTCCTGACGTTTATTTTGAGGTTCTTCTTTGACAAAGTAATTGGTAGGTTGGATGCACATATCAACCAACTGATATGTTTTGGCAGCATCTAGAGGAATGGAACCCCGGCTGGTATCATCGATAGCTGGACAGTTATTAGCCATCCCAGTGCCTCGAATGTCTTCATAAGTAAGTACAGTTGTTGCCGATACAGGAGCATCACTGCAAGCCGTCAACAAGCCAATACAGATGGCTAGCAGAGCGGCGACTAATCCGCGAAATTTCATGATGAACCTCAATCTTCGATATATTTTATGTTATTACAGTTTTTGTCCTGGCGAATGCGCCGAGTCTAGAAATTAATCTTCAAGATTGCGGTCGATTGTCGCTACAGACACAGTAAGATAATTGTCTTGTCGATTTTGTATTTTACAACGCGCGTGCCGTCTGCGTATCATCAGAGTGTAAATGATTTGAGAATCTTTGCGTCTCGATCGATCGACAGCAGCCACAATATAAATTTATATTAAATATATTTGACAAGTCAAGTTAAATGAACAGCGATAAAACCCCATCTTCACCTTCACAATTAGCTGCTAACGAATTGCCGCAACAGCTCGATCGGATTGTCGCCCAAATCCACGAAATTGCCGATCGAGATCGGACAGATCCGCTGGCACTGCTGCAATTATTACGGACGCTCGAACAAATCCATCGCGAAATTCAAGAAGGTTATTTTCAATCGGCTCTACCCGATAGTCGTCAATCTTTGTATGCGCTGCTGCGCGATATCGAAGAAAATGGTGGCTGGCCGTATATTCAACGCTGGAAACTGCAAGAATTATTTGCCAATCTCACCGATCGAGAAACATAATATTTAAATATGTTGAATTTAGGTAATTCGGCTGGACTTTGAGATCGGGATACCGATCGATTTGTTGAAACTGGTAGGATCTTTACTGTAAACATTCTAGTCTCAACTGCACGATCGAACGGCTTGCTGCTGTAAAGCAGCAACCGAGTAAATTATCGCAGCCAATCGTCTAGCAGCTCTGAGCAGAAGTATTATTGCGTTGCTACAGATCGAGATGACATTGAACTATGAAAATATGCATGATAATCTAAATGACCAGCCAGAAATTCCGATAGATTCTCATCCCGACCTTCAACAACATCCTCAGGACGAGCGCGAATACTACAACAGAGGTAGATTGCGAGATCTGGGTGGCGATCGCGAGGGTGCGTTAGCCGACTATAATTGTGCGATTCAAATCGACCCTAATTATGCTAAAGCATACGTCAATCGGGGACTCTTGCGCGATCGATTGGGAGATCGCCAAGGCGCGTTAGCGGATTACGATCGCGCGATCGAATTAGACGATCGCAGCAGCACTAGCTATTATAATCGCGGCAACGTCCGCTATCGGTTAGAAGATCTGCACGGTGCGGTAGTTGACTACGATCGCGCCATTTACTTAGATAATACGCGTCCAAAATTTTATTATAATCGGGCGATGGCGCGGGTTTATTTGGGCGATCGAGTCGGCGGCAGGGAAGATCTCCAATCCGCCGCCGAGTTATTTCGCCAGCAAGATCGCGATTGGGACTATCAGCGCACGCTCGAAAAAATTCAGGAAGTTTAGCTGGGGAGATCGGCGATGCTCTCTAAACTCTGACGCGGTTCGATCGATTTGATGTCAACGATCGGTGACGACAGAATACGGGTTACAGCAGTTTTATTTTTAAAAACCAGCATCAGATCCGGTCTCATTACTGGGGGAAAAGAGCTTCGCTGGTGACATCCCACTCGCTAACCCAAGCGATATTTGCCACTTTGCGCTCGCTGGCAACTTGGCGGATATTGTCTCGATCTCCATTCTCGTTGAGATACATTTCGACGCGCACCGATTCAGATGTCGATCTCAACCGATCTGCATGGATGAGTGCTGCCGCAATCGCTTGCGGATCGATCGCCACTACCAACCAGTCCGGTTTGGCAGTGTAATGAGGCATGGCAGTGCTGGTTTGGAGGATTTGTTGTAAGTCTTCAATATTGAGGGCAAAGCCGACTCCAGGGCAATTTTGCCCCTGTGGGTGATAGAGGGCTAAAAGTTTATCGTACCGTCCGCCTTTGCCGAGAATATAAGTGCGATCTTCGTCGATGCCGACGGCTTCAAAGACAATCCCAGTATAGTAATCGAAAGTTTGAATCAAACTTAAATCCAAAATCGGCGGTAAGACATCGGGGTTGGCACTGGTTAAAAGTTCGATTAATGTTTGTAAATGTGCGATCGTGGCTTGACTGGTAGCGTCTAGTTCGAGTCGAGCTAATGTTGCTAAGACTAGAGTAGGGTTGCCGCGTAAGTCTAGTAACGAGAGCGCGAGCTGTTGCTGTGCTGGCGCGAGTGGTAAACTTTCGAGTGCGACTCGATCGAGATGTGCCAAACAATGCCGAATTTGAGTCCGAAATGCGATCGGAAATTGTGCCAGTAAAGCTTGACTCAAACCTGCTTCACCTAGAATTATCCGCCAATTAGGCACCCCTAAAGATTTCAAACAATCCATCATCAGCAAGATGGCTTCGACATCGGCAATGATGCCACCGACACCTAAGAGTTCGATTCCAGCTTGATAAAATTCTTGTTGGCGACCGTGATGTTCGAGATCGGCACGCCGGAAAACATTGGCATTATAATACAACCGTTGGGGATATAAATTCCCGATCCGCGCGACTGCCGCCCGCGCGATCGAAGCAGTTAATTCTGGTCGTAAACCTAGCGTACCACCTTCGCCGCCAGGAATTTGAATCACAGTTTCCCGATCGACCGCGCCGCCAGCAATTAACGTTTCGAGGCGTTCTAGAGTAGAGGTAATAATCCGGTGATAGCCCCACCGATGAAATACGCTCTGGATGCTTTTTTCTACCCACCGTTTTTGAGCGACATCGAGCGGGAGCAAATCTCGCGCGCCGGGAACGTAAAAATTGGCAGCCGCGTTGCGGTTGCTGGTACCGAGCATCCCTAAGCTCCGTGCGACACTAGCAACATCTTCCTCAGTGCGAGGCTGAGGATTTTCGCTGGGTTCGGTTAGTAAAATAGGCTGGCGATCGGTCATGGGTTTAGAATTGGCAACTGGCAACCTTCTAATTTTAATCGATCGGTTGGCGATCGTTGCCATTTAACCCCGTTACTTTTTCCCGCCAAATAAGCCGCTAAACATCCCTTCGCTCGGCTTTTTAGGCGCGGCTTTGCCATTGGCAACTTTAGCATTAGGATTGGATAATCGATCGAATTCCTGTTTGGCTTGAATTACTTGCGGATCTTTCGGTGCGAGTTGGATGGCTTTATTGATGGAAAGTTTTGCCATCGTGATTTGTTGCTGATACAGATACACCAATCCTAGTAAGGTATGAGCGCGAGCGTTATTGGGATCGACACTAATTACCTCTTTGATTTCGGGTACGGCTTTGAGCCAATTTTTCTTGCTCATATAATCTTCCGCTCGTCGCAGCGCACCTTCAATCGGCGATGGTTTATTCAATTCGGCGGAGGTGGTTTCCTTGTTAGCCGTGGCGTTATTCGGATTAGCCGCTGTTGGGGGGGTAGATCTGACTGACTGTAACTGTTTGCGTAACAGGTACACCAAATTTAGTTCGCTAATCTGATTGATAACAACCGCGCTCTGGTTTAAGTCGGAGTATTGTTGGGTGGCTAGTTGCGTCAAAATCCGATCGTAAACCTGCTCGAAGTCATTGCCACTTTGGTACAGTTGTTGGCATAACGGATCGGCAATTTGGATCTGACTACTTTCTTCGACCAATCTTTTGCCCAACAGTTCGAGCATGATGATTTGCTCTTGGAGTTGAGATTGACGCGATAGTTGTCCGTACGCATGGGTAATCAGCCGAGAAAATAATCTGACGGCGAGCTTGCGATCCTCATCAGTCTTCCAATGAGAACTATCTGGATGCAATAATCTGGCAATACTTTGATAGCGTTCTCTAATATTTATTTCTTCAGCATTCACACTCACGCCTAGAATAGCGTGTCGATCGGTGAACTCAAACTGAAATAATCCTCGATCTAATTGAAAACTCATATACTTTGGTACGCAGCAACAGGAGTCTTGTGGGCGAATGTACGCTCATTCAGCATTCAAAAGCGGCGTGTCAACGAGATCGTGACTCGACGATTTTACGGCTGTTCCAAGTCATGCGCGATCCGCTAACTCGATGGGGTACATCATCTATATATTCCCCATATCGATCGCAATATTTACGTTTGTACCAAATTTATTTTGAAGAGGTTTTAGGCTTTAGGCTTTAGGCTTTAGGGAATGTAGACCGATTGTATCGACTGAAAAGCTTTTGGAAACTATGTTTCAACCCTATCGAATAGCACCAAAAACCTACCAACTGGCTGGTAACAATACAAGTATTCTAAGAATCGACCTAACACCTAACACCTACATCCACGACCAAGGTTCGATTTGGGCGACGTGAAGTAGCTCCTGACTCAGTTCGTCATGGAGTCGGCTGTTAGTTGCCAGAATGCGACCCGATCGAATGTCAAATGGCGTACGATCGTAAGCAGTCACGATCCCGCCAGCGGCCTCTACAATCGCCACGCCTGCCGCTAAATCCCATGGGGATAGTCCCCGCTCCCAATAGCCATCGAGTCTGCCACAGGCGACGTAAGCCAGGTCTATGGAGGCTGCACCCGCACGTCTGACTCCTTGGGTGATGTGGGTAAGATAGCAAAATTCTTGATAGTTATTATCTTTGGTTTCGCGACGATCGTACGCGAATCCGGTGACTAATAAACTCTGGGCTAATTTATCGACATTAGAAACGCTAATTGGCTTATCGTTGCAAGTTGCGCCTAATCCCGCCGCGCCGCTAAATAGTTCGCGATGGAAGGGATCGAAAATGGCTCCGACCATTGGTTTGCCATTAATTAGCAACCCGATCGAGGCTGCTGAAAATGGATATTGATGGGCATAATTAGTCGTACCATCTAAAGGATCGATCGCCCAGAGGTATTCGGCATCAAGATTGCCATACTGTCCCGATTCTTCGGCTAAAATTGAATGCTCTGGGAAATTTTGGCGAATTATTTCTAAAATCACCACTTCGGCTTGCCGATCTGCTTCGGTCACCAAGTCGCCCGGACGACCTTTTTCGACGATCGATTCTAATTTACCCCAACAAGCTTGTAATACCGATCCGGCTGCTAGTGCGGCTGTGTTGGCTACTTTTAAATACTCAGATAGTTGCGCGGGTGTCGGTGCAGTCGCTCCGGTGGAAAACGATGGGGTTGAGTTCATCAGCTCGATTTACGTTGTCGATACATCCAGTCATCATCTTACAATAACAACGCGATTTACACTGGACGATTTACTCCATAAAAAATCCCCCAAAAAATTTAGGGAGATCGATCCCGAACGACCTATTTTAACGATCGTTAATTAGAGCTGGTCGTAGCTGAGACATTACAGACCAATTCGTACTGTCTTTTAGTCTCGATGTAAAATTGACGATGTGGCTGTAACTGTTGGTAATAAAGCCCGATCCCTTGCTGAATGACTAGCGAAATGTCTTGATTCGTATGCGCTTGAATTTCTTCCAACTGCCGAGCTGTTTGTGCGTCTAATTGAATAATGAGTTGCATATAAAAAGCTCCGAATTTATAATTAGAGTTGTCTACCTATCATAAATGAATTTTTGTCAACTGCCATCTATCGATCGAGAGATATTTAGAGCTTGCTGTACCGATCTGGGTGTTTATTCTTCCAAGCATTAAAAACGACTACCTAATTATTTAGTTGTAACGGTAATTTAATCGCTCGATATCGATCAAGTATAGTTGTGAGTTTAGAACCGATCGCGGGGATTTACTTGTCGGCGAGCGACCACAACTTAACAATCAATCGCCAGATGACGAGTTTTTCGGTAAAATGCTAAGACAACTAATCACTCACTCCCTAACCTTGATGGTCATGAACCCAGCAGCAACAAAGGAAACCGGCAATACATCGAACGAACCCAGCGAAAAAATGCTGGAGGCGATGAGACATTTTTCCGAGACTTATGCCAAAAATACAGATACTTACTTCTGTGTCGATCTTTCGGTAACTGCTGTCGTGATTAAAGGCTTGGCAAAAAATAAGGAAGAGCTGGGTTCTCCCCTTTGTCCCTGTCGTCACTATGAAGATAAAGAAGCCGAAGTCAAAGCAGCATTTTGGAACTGTCCCTGTGTCCCGATGCGCGAACGCAAAGAGTGTCATTGCATGTTGTTCCTAACTCCAGATAACGACTTTGCCGGACAAATGCAAGAAATCTCCCTTGAAGAAGTCAAAGCGGTGTGATGTATGAGCCGATCGTAACTGTAGTCGATCGTGCCAACCGATCGCTACATTTTTAATCGATCGAACTAGGCGAGAACAAAGTATCGATATCGACTTTTATAATCGATAATCTGGAAACGATCCAGTTGATAATCTCCATCCACCGTAATGGTAAAATATCCTCAAGCGATCGATCGGATCGCTAGATCTTAATTATTTTGAGCTTTAACCTCATGTCTGGTGATGAATCGATCGGTCTACATCTAACTATCCCGATCGATCGGATTAAATACGACGATCGTGGTTTAGTGCCCGCGATCGTCCAAGACTATTTAGATGGTACCGTATTGATGATGGCGTGGATGAATAGCGAGTCTCTAGCCAAAACCATCGCTACAGGGGAAACTTGGTTTTGGAGTCGTTCGCGTCAGGAATTTTGGCATAAAGGCGCGACGAGCGGACACATTCAACATGTCAAAGCACTACGCTACGACTGCGACAGCGATGCATTGCTAATTACCGTCGAACAAGTCGGCGATATTGCCTGTCATACAGGCGAGCGCAGTTGTTTTCACCAACTAGAGGTAAATACCAAAGCCGCACCACCCGCCGATACCCTCTCAGATTTATATCAAACAATTTGCGATCGCCGCGACAACCCGCAAGCCAATTCTTATACCCAGAGCCTATTCGCAGGCGGTGACAATAAAATTCTCAAGAAAATCGGTGAAGAAGCCGTCGAAGTAGTCATGGCTTGTAAAGACGATCGACCCCCAGAAATAGCAGGAGAAGTTGCCGATCTGTTTTATCATACTCTCGTCGCCCTCGCCCACCATCGCGTCAGCCTCCGAGATGTCTATCGCCAATTACAACAGCGGCGGAAATAATCATTAATAATCATTTTTGGATCGGGTTGGTGGGTATATTTTCTAGAAATGACCTAAAACCTAAAGCCTAATACCTAATACCTAAAGCCTAAAGCCTAAAGTATGCTGACAGAAATCGCTCAAAAAACTCGCCTAGCCGCACAACATTTAGCCAATCTTCCTAGTGCAGCTAAAAATACCGCCATCGAAGCAATTGCCACATCGCTAGAAAGCCACGCCGATGAAATTGTTGCGGCGAATACCAAAGATTGTGAGGCGGCAGCGAATGAAATCGCCCCCGCCTTGTACGCACGATTGAAATTGGATGCTACCAAACTCAAAGGCGCGATCGTCGGCGTGCGAGATGTGGGCAAATTAGCCGATCCAGTCGGTCAAATTCAGATTCATCGTACTTTGGATACCGGACTGGTTTTACAGCGCGCTAGCTGCCCTGTAGGTGTCTTAGGCGTAATCTTTGAAGCTCGTCCCGATGCGGTAATTCAGATTGCCAGTCTGGCAATTAAATCGGGTAATGGCGTAATTTTAAAAGGTGGCAAAGAAGCGATCGCTTCCTGTACCGTATTAGTCAAGGCAATTAAAGCCGGATTGGCTAAATCTGAAGTAAATCCCGATGCTATCCAGCTTTTAACGACTCGGTCGGAAACTAGCGAACTACTCAAATTAGATCGGGATGTCGATTTAATTATTCCGCGCGGTTCTAATGAATTTGTTAAATACGTCCAAGATAATACCCGCATTCCCGTGCTCGGACATGCCGATGGCATCTGTCATTTATACATCGATAGCGCGGCAGATTTCGATCGAGCGATCGCGATTACCATCGACTCTAAAACCCAGTATCCCGCAGCCTGTAACGCGATCGAGACTTTATTAATTCACCAATCGATTGCCGATGAATTCTTACCAATAATTATCGATCGATTGCAGGCACATGGAGTCGAAATTCGACTCAGCCAACTCGGACACGAAATTTTAGGTCATAATGGCGATCTGACGATCGATTTAGCCATCGCCACCGATTGGGCGACTGAATATAGCGATCTCATTCTCGCCATCCAAATCGTCCCCGATCTCGAAGCAGCGATTACCCATGTCAATACCTACGGTTCCCGCCATACCGATGGTATCGTCACCGAAAATACTACCACTGCTAAAATCTTTCTCGATCGAGTCGATGCGGCAAATGTCTTCCATAATTGCTCGACCCGATTTTCAGATGGTTTTCGGTATGGTTTTGGAGCTGAAGTCGGCATCAGCACTCAAAAAATGCCCCCACGCGGGCCAGTTGGCTTAGAAGGATTGGTAACTTATAAGTATCAACTGACTGGCTCTGGACACATCGCCGCCACCTATACTGGCGAGAATGCTAAACCATTCATCCATCGAGATTTGTAACCCTAAATTTTGCCACTATAAATATCTTGAGGATTAACATCAATACTATTAAGATATTTATAGACAATTTGCAATCTTTGTTCGGCAATCGTCGCCCGCTGTTCCGATTTCATGGCTTTATCCTCGGCTTCGGCGGTTGATTTAATTTGAGCTTGCAACTTTTGTTCCAATCTTTTAATCATCGACCAAGCTTGGTCTGCATTGAGACCTTGCTGTTTTTGCTGAATTTTTTTAGCTAAATCTTCAGAAGATTGAGTATTGAATCCAGTCATTTCAGTCGGTCGTTGGCGTAGCCTCTCCCCTGAAGCATCGATCGGTGCAAGATCGGCTTGGGGCTGAAGAATACCAGTAGTTCCAGTACTCTCTTGCATAATTTGAGCCAACCACAGTACTTTATCTTCCCGACTGAGTAAGAGCTGTCCGGCGATCGTTTTAATTGTAAATTTACCCGCATTAACACTAATATTCTGAACGGGATACCAGCTATTTTTAAAACTGACCAAGATATCCATATTAAACCGCTGTTTATCTTGGAATCTTTCAGTCGGCCACCATTTTTTCCACAAAATTGCTGGATCGGTATTCCAAATCCGGTAGCCAGCAGGCGTTACATAATGTTTGTACTCAATAAAACCAGGACGAGTAGCATCGCCAAACATCACAAAATCTCGTTCGATTAACAGGGAATCGATTGATTCTAGAAATGGCGAACTATGCTTGACAATTGCTGTTTTAGGCTTGTTTTGTAAATACATAATCGCGATCGGATCGCCATTCCTAGCCAGCAGTTGCGATAAGCCACCATTTACTTCCAACCGCAAATTGTTACTTGCTAAAAGCTGATTGCTACCTTGGACGAACTTTTCGATTAGTTTGTTGTCGTCTAGCTCAAAAATATTAGATTTTGTCGATTTCTCGCTAATCATTTTAGTTAAGTAAGGGGTGAGGGGTAGTTAATAATGACTGGGGAAGTTATCATCCCAACCGATCGATATAGTTAGTTTTTATAATTAAGGCGGTCGAGATCGTTAACTTTCAGTGATGTACTACCGAGTCGATCTGCAATTGAATCAATCATAACGGAGGGATCGATCGGTTCGTATCCGACAAAAGTAGGAGATTATCTAGTTGTAATGGCGAACCTTTTTTTGAGTAAGGAGTAAGAAGTAAGGAGTAAGGAAAATCCCCTCCTCTGCGCAGGCAGACGCTTCGCGCCCCAAAACGTCGCTTGTTTCCCCTGTCTTGTTTTGTCGTTTTCTTATTCGGGGGTAACCCCCGAATAAAAACGCCGCTGTCTCACCCTTTTTGACGGGGAACCCGTCCATTCGCGTAGCGTCTCCGTTAGGAGAAGGTGAGCCGCAAGTGAAGCACCTTTTCAAGACAGAGGTGCCCGTTGGCGAAGCCTTTCCGAAGGAATTAGGGTGGGGTGGGTAGATCTTCGCTAAAACCTAAAACCTAATACCTAAAACCTAAAACCTAAAACCTAAAACCTCGATCGCTTTGACGAAGGAGTCTGT
>NZ_JANPLS010000277.1:0-39213 GCF_031422475.1 Chamaesiphon sp. VAR_48_metabat_403 | reverse complement strand
AAAGGATCGCCGCTAGCCAAGACACAGACAGGATTACCGCGATGTGTGAGGATCGATTCAATTGAGGTTTCGATCGGCGATGTCCATACCATCCGGGTTTGGGGCGAGTCATCTAACATGGCTAAATGACGTTTACCACCGACTACCAACGCTGCTCGATCGATAAATCCGCGCCCTAATTGGCTAACTTCCACCAATCCCGCTTCACCGATGCCAATAACAGACAGCCATTTCTCGATCGTCAATTTTAATTACCTAAAATAATAAAGCCCCCTTAAAAAGGGGGTTGGGGGATTTAGATCTCAAAACGAAGTCCAATAGACTTATGAGGTTGGGAAATTTAATTCCGGCGGGATAGCAATAGCTGTGCGAGTTGAAGTAATGAATACAGAGCTGTCGCCACATAAGTCAACGCCGCAGCATCTAAAACCTTCTTCGCTCCTCTATTTTCCTCACCTTGTAAAATACCTAACTCATCAATGAGTTTTAATGCCCGATTCGAGGCATCAAATTCTACGGGTAAAGTCACAACGTGGAACAACACCACCCCTAAAAACAGCGCAATCCCAATATTAATAAACAGGCTACTAATACCGCCAGCAGCATTAAAGCCAAAGCCTAGCATAATTAATAACGGCCCGATATTAGAACCCAAATTAGCTGCTGGTACTAATGCAGCCCGAATATTCATTGGCTTGTAGCCTTTAACATCTTGGAGTACGTGCCCACATTCATGCGCGGCAACAGCAGCCGCAGCCAACGATGTCGAACCATATACCACTTCAGATAATCTTACTGCCTTGGCACTGGGATCGTAATGGTCGGTTAGTTCGCCAGCCACAGGTTCTACCGATACATTGCTAATGCCCATCTCCTGCAAAATTTTTTCGGCAACTTCCGCACCTGTCATTCCCATACTAGAGCCAATTTGAGCATATTTTTTATAGGTACTTTGCACCCTAAATTGCGCCCACATCATTAGTAACATTCCAGGTACTAGAAAAAGCAGATAAAACATAATTTTTCACCTAATTTTAGTTGATTTATGGCGATGCTATTCCTTCGGCTATATTTTACCATTTCTGGTGTTACCAGAGTACGGCGGTGACATGAGAAACGAGATTTTTATGGCACGTAAAATCCGATGTGATTGGCAACTGGACGCTCGTTCGTGGGTAGTTTGGCATGAATGGGTGCATTTAAGACAGTAGCTCCATTGCCAGTATCGACGACTAGAGTTGTCGAACCGCCACCATCTAAATTGATAGCTTTATCTACACCCAATTTAGTAAATATTTGAGATAGCTCTACTTTGGTAACACCCTCACTGTAAAGCGGTTGCTTGCCATCGATAATAATCAGCCATAATTTTGTACCATTACGATCGGTCCCGACGGCAACGCGCGGATAAGGTTTATCATCCTGGGCTAATAATCTTTTATCTGTTGGTTTGCCATTACTCACCAATAATTCGCGACCTGCAACACCATTTATTGTATCCTTTGGGCAACTACCACTATCGATAATCTTGGCAATATTCCCTTGGAGGATACATAACACTGGCCATTCTTTTAGCGGTACACCATAGCGATCGCCATTAGAAATTGCTTCACCAATCGGAGCGGTAGGATCGCCAGTTCGGGGATAATAATCCCACGGTGTATGTTCGTGGAAAGGAGCAAAATAACTAGCATTAATCGCCAGCTTCATCTTAAATTTTTTTAAGAAAACGGAAGTAGTCTGCGAATTATTTGGTGTTTTTGGAGTTACTAATAATTTCAGTTTCGCAGTTTGAAGATCGATCGTCACAACATGCATCATTATCGGACGAGGTTGCCAGCTAGACTCGCGCCTATAGTCAATTCCCGAAAATAGCGACCGTGACTGATTAGTATGCGGCGGCCGAAGAAAATGCAATCTACCATAGGCGATAAATGGTAGTAATGATAAGATTGTTATCGTGGTAACTAAAAGCTTACGTCTCATCATGTAGAAAAGATAAATCTAAGTAATGATTTAGCTGGACAATTTTATTTACAAAGAATCGGTAAAGGTAGATCGAGCGTTGAAAAAAAGTAAATTCTTTGGCACATTAGTAGCTACAGCTATGTTGGCGATCGGATCTTTACATGCAGCCAGTCAAATCATCTTTGGCGTTTTGGGTCGGACTCCAGAAGACCCCGGATGGTTTTTGACAGTCGCAGTGTTTATCAGTTTTTTAGTTGCGACGATCGCATTAGTAATTGGCATATTGGCGAGTAAATATACTTTTACATCTAGACTGTCAATCGCCATCTCAGCCGTAATATCATGTGCGTGGCTGGGATTTTATTATGGTGGCATAATTGGCGGAAAAAATCCGCAAATTGCAATCGCATTTGTTATTGCAGGCTTACTATCAATAACATTTACTGGCTTACATCTGCAAAAAAGATTGACGACGATCGCGATCGTCCTATTAGGAATAGTTTCTGCTTATGCTTTAGCTTTCCTGTGCTTAGCAGTTGCCGTGGCTTATTTGAGTGTCGAGCGTTTACTGTGGGGAACTATTTGGGGGATTTTCTGTACTGTGGCGATCGCAATCGTCATATTTTTCATCAATTCACTCATCCAAGAAATCACAAATTATCGATCGGTCTTAAATCGAAAAGTAGAATAACGATCGCCACTTATTTTTTCCACATCCCTCTCCTTTTGCTTCCCGTCCCCCAGTCCCCCTGTCCCCCCTCTCCCCATCCCCCCTAGCGGCTTATAATAGAAAGGTAGACTTCAAAATCTTACTCGATATGCGCGTTCATGTGATTGGTGGCGGATTAGCAGGTACCGAAGCAGCTTGGCAAATCGCCCAAGCTGGCGTACCCGTGACTCTATATGAGATGCGTCCTCACACCTTGAGTCCCGCGCACCACAGTGAAGAATTAGCCGAATTGGTGTGTAGTAACTCATTTGGTGCCCAATCTGCCGATCGAGCCGCTGGATTATTACATGAAGAATTACGCCGCTTGGGTTCGATTATTATTGGTAAAGCCGATCTTCATGCCGTCCCCGCAGGTGGCGCGCTAGCAGTCGATCGCGGTAAGTTTAGTCACGATCTAACCGAAACCTTAGCAAGCCATCCCCTGGTCGAATTTCGCCGCGATACAGTCCCTGAAATACCCCGCGATGGTATCGTTGTTTTAGCCACTGGGCCGCTGACAGCCCCAGCTCTAGCTGAAGATATCCAAAAATTGGCGGGGATGGATTATCTCAACTTTTTCGATGCCGCAAGCCCGATTATTGTCGGCGATTCGATCGATAAAAACATTGCTTTTTTTGCATCTCGCTACGATAAGGGCGAGGCGGCTTACCTCAATTGCCCGATGAATAAGGAGCAATATCTCCACTTTCAGCAAGAGCTATGTAACGCCGAGCAAGCCGAATTAAAAGACTTCGATCGCGAAACTGCTAAATTTTTTGAAGCCTGTTTGCCGATCGAAGAATTAGCCCAACGGGGCGAGGAAACCATGCGGTATGGCCCTTTAAAACCTGTCGGCTTATTTGACAGTCGCCGAGGCGATTTTAAGGCACCTGAGAATCAAATTCACCGCCCCTACGCCGTCATTCAATTGCGTCAGGAAGATAAAGCCGGACAATTATGGAACATGGTTGGCTTCCAGACTAATTTAAAATGGGGCGAACAAAAGCGAATTTTCTCGATGATTCCGGGCTTAGAAAATGCCGAATTCGTCCGCTTGGGAGTGATGCACCGCAACACTTTTATCAACTCACCCAAACTACTCTCGCCCTCGCTCCAGTTCCACAGCCGCAAAGATCTATTAGCCGCCGGACAAATTATCGGTACCGAAGGTTATACCGCAGCAGCAGCGGGTGGCTGGCTAGCAGGAACTAACGCCGCCCGACTAGCATTAGGCTTAGAACCAATCGTCATGCCTAACGTGACAATGATGGGTTCGCTATTTGATTTTATCAGTACTGCCGAACCAAAACATTTTCAACCGATGCCGCCTAACTTTGGCATTTTCCCAGAGTTGCCAACTAAAATTAAGAATAAGCAAGAACGCTACGGAGCTTATCGCGATCGATCTTTAAGTGCGATCGATGAGCTTATTGCTAGCCAATTAGCTGTAAAATTTGCAGTTATTTAACCAGGCTTAATTAAATATTGAATACTTTCAATCTAACCAAATAGCTGACTGGTAACGATCGCTAAATCTGTGGCATGTGCAATCGCCCAAAGTTCTGCTTTAGTAAGTTTTTTGATAGAGGTATTTGTCATAATCGATCGCGATCGAATAGCATTTTTAATTTAACATATTGGCCGATCGAGTAGACGATCGGCAGTAAATATTCAGAGCCGATCTGGATTAAGATTTACCGCTTAAAGCCAGCCATTCCCGATCGGTAATTTCCACTTTATTAGCTTCGATCCAGTGACCCCGTTTCCGAAATGCGTGGGGAATATATTGAATAAATTTCATACCATTTTTTTGGAGTACGCGTTGACTTGCTTTATTCCAAAGTGCGTAACTGGCTTCAATTCGGTTAGCTCTAAGTCGATGGAAACCAAAGGCGATAACAGCAGCGAGCGATTCTGTCATATAACCGCAGCCTTGCCGATCTGGATGCGTCCAAAATCCCAGATTCCAAACATCTACGCGATTGGTTTTGCGAATTCCAATTCTACCAATTAAATAATCTGAAACCGGATCGGCGATCGTAAAGCTAAATGCTTTCCCAATTTCCCAGTCGAGGAGCTGTTCTTTTAACGGCTCTTCTAGCTCCTCGATGGTTGCTGGTGGCTCCCAATGCATTCCCCGATTGAATCCTGCTACGCGAGTAGCTGAAAATATCTGGGGAAGATCGTCCGCCGTTGGGCATCGGAGTAAACATCTGGCTGTCTCAATTGTAAAATCTTGAGGGATGACTGGTTCCATGTTCAGACCGATCTCTCGATCGCTTTGGGCTAAAATGACGAATATTCTCGATCGGTAGTGCATTTTAATTTCCCTGCACTCCGTTCCATATCTGTTTATACCTTAATTCAGCACCGCCAAATTACAATTAATGCTCCCCATGCAACTAGTGGCGACAATCGGTATCTGGATTTGGGGACTGCTAGTCTTATTGGGTTTTTGCTTGAGCCTGTGGATTATTATCCCTGCGCCGATTTTTTCCCTACTCCCCTTGAGTGTTGGCACGCCAGAAATCAGCCCTGGATTGCTGATTTTTAATAGCATCATCCTCATTTTAGGCTGGATCGGGTGGCGATCGAACATATCCCAATCGCCGCGATTATTTATCCTCGCCCTCTGTATTAGCGGTTTAGCCGTGGTACTGAGTGCTAGCCCCTTAATTCAATTCCCTGCCGCTCGAAAGCAAGCCCAAAGAGCGATCGAGGCTAGTTTGGGGCGAGATTATCTCGGCGAGATCGCGCCTGAAATTGTTGCTAAAATGCGATCGCAGCCGCTGATTATTGGCGATATTTGGGGGGAAATCTTCATCCCTCAAGTGCGGATCGATCGCCGGATTCCCTTTGTAAATCGCGATGGCGTGCCCCTATATCTGAATATCTATCGCCCGCTCCAAATTGGTAAATATCCCGCAATCGTGTCGATTTATGGCGGTGCGTGGCAACGCGGTAGCCCCGATAGCGATGACACTTTCAATCGTTATATTGCCGCTCAAGGATATACTGTCTGGGCGATTTCTTATCGTCACGCTCCTGCTTATCAGTTTCCAGCTCAAATTGAAGATGTGAAGTGTGCGTTGACTTTTATTCAAAACCATGCTACTGAAAATGAAACCGATCTCGATCGAGTCGCATTTATCGGTCGATCTGCTGGCGCGCAATTAGCCATGCTAGCCGCTTATGAGCATTCACCATTTCCCGTCCGAGCGTTGGTAAATTACTACGGCCCTGTCAATCTTACCGCTGGATATGACGATGTGCCAACTCCCGACCCGATCGAGTCTAGAGTCACACTCCAAGCCTTCCTGGGCGGTACGCCGACAGAATTTCCCGATCGATATTACCAAGCTTCACCGATAAACACCGTCAAACCTGGCTTACCTGCATCGCTATTAATTTACGGCGGGAAAGACCACATTATCCAATCTAAGTATGGCAAATATCTCGATCGCAGTTTGCGGGCGCACGGAAATCGCGCCGTGTTTATCGAAATTCCCTGGGCCGACCATGCCTTCGATGCGGTATTCTCTGGAGTAAGCAATCAGCTCGCGCTCTATTATACCGAGCGTTTTTTGGCTTGGGCGTTACTAAAGCACTGAGTCTGGGTTAAGAATATTAGCTTCGCTCATTACCCACCCGCGACTAAAGTGCGGGCTAGCAGCAAAAGTCCACTGAAGTGGACTAGCGACGCGCGCTTTGGAGGTTCCCTCCAAGTTAAGCGCGTCAAGACAAAGAATCTAACAGTCCACTTCAGTGGACTTAATCTGTTAGCCTGGGGATTCATCCCCAGGTGGTGCCCAAACGAAGCTAATCATCTTTGAGATCCGATACGGTGTTACAGTAGCCCCTATCGCTAACATTTTCATCCTCTCCTCCAGCACCGCCAATCATCGTTGATGTTGTCCGAATTGCAGCTCGTAAACCTCATCCTCTTTTTCGGTAACGATCTTCAGATTCGATCGGGGATAAGCGACACATAATAGAGTGTAGCCCCGATCTTGTAGCTCTTGACTCACACCCATGCCATCGCCTTGTTCGACTTTTCCCTCTAATACTTGCGCCGCACAAGTAGTGCAAACTCCTGAGTTACAAGAAGTAGGTAGATAGATTCCTGCCGCTCCAGCAGCACGTAAAATTTGCTTATCTTCAGGAACTTCGATCGTGTGAATTTCTCCTTGATGATGGATCTCAACCGTATAAATTTTCGTCATGGATGATTATGCTGAGTGTGTCGAAATATTTGAGCAGATATTCTCCACTTTAACAATTTATGGTACTCGCGATCGTGTCTCAAATTCGGTTTCAGCTTCCCCGCGCTCTTTTATCTTCTCGCCTGCGATGGCGCAGCCGCTCGGTTCGGGCATCGCTATTAAAATTTGGTAAAAACATCAGTATCGGAGTGTTACTAGCGATCGGCACGAGTGGTTATTTATCAGCTAATATCGTCCAAGCGGCAATTTTCGATCGATCCGGGCAAAAAATACCCGATCGAGAAGTCAATTCCGATCGTGTTAATTGGCAAATGTTATCCACCGCCGCCGGACGTAAATATAATGGAGTCGGTTTAATCGATGTCGATTATGGAACGTGTACGGGGTTTGCCATCTCGACTGGCAGAAATCCCAACGCTCCCGCTTACGTACTTACTAACGGTCATTGTCAGGGTAACGCCGGAAAATTGCCCGACAGTCGTGAGATTTTAGTCGATCGACCGACTAAAACGCAATTTATAGTTAATTACTTTCATGATTTTAAACCAGATCGGCTGACAATTCCCGTCAAACGTTTGGTTTACGGCACCATGAAAAATAACGATATTGCCATCCTCGAATTAAATATCACCCAACGACAATTAAGAAAAGCCGGAATCGACGCGCTCCAAATTGCCCCCAAACCGCCAGTATTAGGCGAACCGCTCATTGTGGTCGGAATTCCCGCTCAAGGTGTTAAAGACGAACGTAACTACCTCCACGCAGTCACCTGTCGAGTCGGAGAACTAGCCAATGTCAAGGAAGATATCTACAACTGGCAGCAATCGATCCGACATCAATGTAGCATCGTGGGTGGCATGTCTGGATCGCCGATGATTTCGCTCAAGACTCGCCAAGTAGTCGGAATTATTAATACGGGCGTAAACGACAACGCCGCCAAACAACCCCAGTGCAGTCTCAATCGCCCCTGTGAAGTTGGCAAACAGGGCTTCGTGCAAACCTTTCCCCAAGAAAATTACGGGCAATTAGTCGATCGCATTCCCGCTTGCTTCGATCGACGTGGTATCTTCAATCTCGATCGTCCCACCTGTCAATTAGAACGCCCCTCAAACCCAACATCTAAGACCTAACCGATCGAGTACTAGTCAAAATTACGCTGTTGTGTAATAATGGGAGTTTTGGGTTAAGTATCAAGCACTAAGGAAATTTATGTCCCGATATCGCGGACCGAGACTGAGAATTACACGTCGTTTAGGCTCCTTACCGGGACTAACTCGGAAAGAACCACGTCGTGCGTATCCACCAGGTCAACACGGTCAAAACCGGAAAAAGCGTTCTGAATACGCAATCCGTCTCGAAGAAAAGCAAAAATTGCGGATGAACTATGGAGTAACCGAGAAGCAAATGCTCCGCTACGTGCGGAAAGCAAGACGCGCTACAGGTTCTACCGGATTAGTTTTATTACAATTACTCGAAATGCGGTTAGACAATACCGTATTCCGGCTTGCAATGGCTCCCACGATTCCAGGCGCACGCCAGCTAGTAAACCACGGACACGTCACCGTCAACGGACGTACTGTGGATATTGCTAGTTATCAATGTCGCGCTGGCGATGTAGTTGGCGTTCGCAACCGCGAAGCATCTAAGAAATTGGTAGAAGCAAATCTCCAATATCCCGGTTTAGCCAACACTCCCAACCATTTAGAATTCGACAAACCCAATTTAACTGGTAAAGTTACTGGACTAATCGATCGCGAATGGGTAGCTCTCCAAGTTAACGAGCTACTGGTTGTAGAGTACTACTCTCGCCAAGCGTAGAGATTCTGGATTTTGGATGGCGGCTGCATCCAAAATCTGTTCTCTCGTACTAATATTGCAAGCATGTCTGGATCGATAGCTTGTGCGGTTGTCATGTTTGGTTTTCTAGATATCTAGCTAATGCATCGCCAACATTCTCTTCTGGGCTATGAATCTGCGAACTGGGGTTATCGGTATGTACCTTGTCTAGATAGAGTTGTAAAGCTTCTTCATCGTCTCGATGCTGGAGTACATAATTTCTCAACTCGGTTTTAGTCATCATCATCAAGTTCTGTTTTCCGCTCATATAAACCGCCACTCTCCATTACTTCTAATTTCAATTACAATCTCTTCGCCAGCGAGAATAACAACATTGCTACTGCGGCTGTCTATAGATACTAGGTTTATCGATCGGTATTTACCTGTAAGTTCGCAGCAAAGTTCAAAGCATTTTATCGCTTGTGCGGTTGTCTGACCCATCAATATATAATTCTTAGGATTAAAATTAATTTACCATAGAAGTATACCCTGACTAAAGTATTAACATAAATTGGATCTTTTAGCCCCCAATTTGAGACATAGTACGGTGATAGGTGCCAGTTTCGCTTCCAGATTCTCGACCTTTGTAATTAATTTCGGGTTTGAGTGCGAGTAAATCGCGAACTTGCGATCGCAATTCCTGAGTAGAGACACCATTTCGTAACGCAGTTTTCAGATCTAATTGTCCGGTTTCATTGAGCAAACACGGACGCAACCAACCATCCGCTGACAACCGCATTCGATTGCACCTGTCGCAAAAGCATTCTGACATTTGACTGATAAATCCGAGCGTCCCCTGCGCGCCAGGGATCGTAAATACATCCGCTGGGCCATTTCCCTGCACCTGCGCCTCGGTTAAACCCCACTTATCGCGAATCTGTTGGCGAATCGATTCCGAAGATATCCAACCGCGATCGCTAAATAACTCATCGTTACCGATCGGCATAAATTCAATAAAGCGGACATGCCACTGTTTGTCAATACTCAAAGCCGCTAAATCTAATACCTCAGCATCATTCACACCCGGTAGCACCACCACATTCAACTTGAGCGGTGTAAATCCCGCACGATCGGCGGCTAAAATTCCATTCCAGACCTGTTGCCAGCGCGATCTGCCATGAGTCCCGACGATGCGATCGAAGGTGGCTTCATGGAGCGAATCGAGGCTGATATTCACCCGTCGGAGTCCAGCTCGATATAAATCTTCCGCCATTCCCGCCAGCAAAAAGGCATTAGTCGTCAGCGATAAATCTTGAGTCTCTGGTAGACTGGCGATCGAGCGGACGATATCGACAACGCCCTTCCGTAATAACGGTTCGCCCCCAGTCAACCGAAAACAGTTGAAACCGACTGGAATAAATACTTCCCGAATTAGAGTCAATAACTCATCATCAGTCAAAAGTTGCTGGCGATGGAGATATTCTAGTTCGGCTCCTTCGGGCATACAATACTGACACCGAAAGTTGCAGCGATCGATGAGGCTAATTCGTAAGTAATTTACCTGATTCATCTTTATATTGTGCCCGATCGATTGGTAGAAAGTAAGAAGTAAGAGTAATGACCCGATGAGGATGATTCGCGACTAAATGTTAGATTGTTGAATAGCTAGATTGAGATCTTGATGGAGTTGGAGATTTTCAGCGCGATCGGTTGTTAGCTCAATTATCGCACTGCGACGAGCTGCTAATGCTTGTTGGTAGTCCCGAATTAACTCCTCCCGATGTTGAGGATGATAATAATCTAACTCAAACATGGCTGCTGCATGGCAAAAATTCACACCATGTGGGGTCCCAAAATAAGTATCGAAGATCTGGGAAGATTTAGCGATCGGTAAAAAGGAAAAAATTCCCCCACCATCATTATTAATAATAACGACAATTACAGGCTGAGAGTTTCCCCGCAATAATGCCAAAGAATTTAAGTCATGTAAGCTCGATAAATCTCCCACGATTGCCGTCACGGGAGCCTGTAAACCTACCGCAAAGCCAGTCGCCGATGCGATTGCACCTTCAATCCCACTCGTCCCCCGATTTGCCCCGACTCGCGGACTTAATAACTGGGAATCTTCAGCAATTGCACCCACACCAAACATATCTAAATCGCGAATCGGCATACTATTCGACACCCATAAGCCACGTTGACTGGGGATGAGTTCGGAAATAGTCAGAGCGACTAGCGGTTCGGTTAATTTTGAGGTTTTTAAAAATTTTGCGGCTGTAACGCCGATTCTATCTGAAGCAGATCGTAATTTCTGCACCCATGTTGACGGGGAGAGGAGGGGTAACTGCTGACATAACAGATCGCACAGATAGGTAATGTCAGATTCTATTCTGAGCGAGACTAAATGGCTGGGATCGTAACGTTCGCCATTATCCGCGATCGCAATGTAATGTGTCGGTGGATGTTTCTCGATCCATTTAAACCACTGCGATGAGACAATTCTCGTCCCGATTTGGACGATCGTGTCGATCTGTTCTAACTCTATAGCACTATCAGTCAGTAATAATCGATCGAAGTAATGGATTAAATTCGGCAAATCTTGACGCAATCTCAATCCCGACCGAACATCGGCAAATACCGCCCAATCTAACCGTGCTGCTAATTTTATTACTGCCTGAGTTTCTGCTGGAGATTTTAACTGTCCGACAAATAGAATACCCTTCGCGGTGGATGCGATCGTTTCAACGAGCGACTGAATTTCGTCAGCAGCCGGAATAGTTAATCTACCAGCATAACGAGTATATGGCGTTGGCGGAGCCTCTCCTCCGGAGAATCGACTTTCGATCCATTTCACCAAACTCGTAGGTATTTCTACATGTGCATCCGTAGGTGCTAAGGGTTCCCGAAACATGCAATTGAGATGTACGATACCGCCTGGAGCTTGTCGCGCTCTAGATACAGCCAGATCGATCGTCGTCAACACCACATTGGGGTTTATTTCGGCTGTAGGGCATGGTAAATCGAATTGCCAGGTTGGGTAATCGCCATACAAATTCACCTGGTTAATAGTCTGATTTGCCCCCGTATGGCGAAGTTCTGGCGGTCGATCGCTAGATAAAATAATTAGGGGAATATTATCGTTCGATGCTTCAATAACTGCGGGCAAATAATTCGCCGCCGCCGTACCTGATGTACAAATCAATACCGCTGGATTGCCAGTAGCACGAGCATACCCGATCGCATGAAATCCCGCAGCTCTTTCGTCTAAACAGATAATCTTTTTTGCTTGCGCGTTTTGAGCTACCGCTACAGTCAATGGTGTCGATCGAGAACCTGGTGAAATAACAAAATAATCGATCCCATTTCTAACTAGTTCTTCAACAATTAAATATCCCCAAAGTTGATTCATTACTCGATATAACTCTCTAACTCCTCTTTAGTCATCGCTCTACCTATATGCCAGCCCTGACAAAAAGCACAGGGATAAGCCTCTAAGATATTTCTGGTATTTGGTTTAGAATTCATTCGCTCGGCAGCTTCGCTTGCTGTTAATTCGGTTTGGTAATCTATCTTGCTACCGCAGGTTTTGTCTTTACCGATCGCCTTACCAGCATTAAGATGTAAACTATAGATATCCTCATTCATCGATCGTTAATGCCGTATCTGCTATTAGATTTTAACACTCCAATTAAAATTTAATTCCTCGATATACTCGATCGATCTGAAAAGTCAAATTAATACTCTCTAGCTCAACCAGATCGCCAGTAACATAACTTATCTCCTCCCATCTACCGCGATCGTTTTTACGAAACACATCGATCTCGATTTCATCAGCATTAATCAAAACGTAATCGATTAAGCTAGGAGATTGGCGGTAAAGTTTAAATTTCTTGCCTCTGTCATAAGCTTCCGTACTAGGCGATAGCACTTCCACTATCAAACATGGATGAGTGATGTATTGAGCGGTATCTCGATCTCGGTCATCACAGGTTACACTGACATCGGGATATACGTATTTTTCAGATCTTTGAATTTTGATTCTGGCATCAGAATTGAGGACTTGGCAGCCCCCGTCAGCTAAATGATTGTCCAGCATCGTAGTCACATTTACTGCAATCCTACTATGATTCAAAGTACCGCCACTCATTGCGTAGACTTCACCATCGAAGTACTCATGCTTTTCTTGCTGCTGTTCGTCCCATGCGAAATATTCTTCAGGAGTAAATCTTGGTAATCGTTCTTTTGCTGCAATCATAATCTCAGCATTCTCCTAACCGACGGGCATTTTTTTTACGACCTTGGCTCGCTCTTATAATATAGATAGAAATCCCGACTTCTTCAACAAGAAATCGGGTTTCTGCTATAGAGAGCTATGCACCGACAGCTTCCTTAGCTGCATACATTACTTCTAATGTAATGATATCCTGACCCCGATCGCGTGCGAATTTTTCGGTATTGCGTTTGACTTTACCGCGCACGAAACCAGGAACTTTATTCAGTTCGGCTTGTGCTTCTTTATTCCAACCCAAATCGGAATCAGCAGAGATACCTTTAGTAATTACTTCTTTAGTATCGTGTCCGCCGAAGATTTCGAGTAAGTGATCTTCCATGCCCAATGTAAACGAATTGTAGATTAAATCCACAACTTGATTCGTGCCTTCATAACCCAAAAATGGCTTATAACCGATCGGGAAATTCTGAACGTGAATTGGTGCCGAAATTACGCCCGTGGGAATATTCAAACGTTTACCGACATGGCGTTCCATTTGGGTCCCAAAAATTGCTGAAGGCTCACTTTGAGCGATCCGATCGCCAATTAAGCCATGATCGTCTGAGATAATAACTTCATCGCAATATCCTTCAACTTCCTTGCGGAACCATTCTTCATCAGGTTTGCAGAAAGTCCCCGCCCAGACGACATGAATCCCCATCTCGCGGGTGAGAATTTTGGTAATTGCGGCGGCATGAGTAGCATCACCATACACTACCGCTTTTTTACCTGTTAAATTCTGACAATCGATCGATCGTGAGAACCAAGCTGCTTGGGAAACGTGGATAGTTTGCTCGTTGATAAAGTCTTCATAATTAACATCCGCACCACCCGCATTCAGAATGGTTTGAATCTTGCGAATGCACCGTGCGGTTTCAACCACTCCCATCGGGGTAATATCGACGCAGGGCATCCCAAACTCAGCCGCGAGGTAATCTGTCGTCATCGGCCCTAATTCGCGGTAAGGAGCCAGGTTAAACCAGGCTTGGGGCAGACTTTTGAGTTCGCTAACTGTCGCGCCTTCGGGAATAACTGCATTGATGGTAATTCCCAACTCGCCCATCAACTTCTTGAGTTCGGTACAGTCGTGATTATTGTGAAAAGCCAGAGTCGAAATCCCGATGATATTTACCGAAGGTTTCGCCGTCTTCTCGGTGACTAAATCGCCCTTCTTGCGTCCCTTCTCGATGTAAAACTGGACGATCTGCTGTAGAGTGCGATCGGCAGCCTGCATCTCGTTGAAGCGATAGTGATTGACATCAGCGAGTAAGACATCAGCTTTAGCTTCCATCGATGCACGTTGCACGAAATTGGCGAGATCTTCTTGGAGGATGCTCGACGTACAAGTCGGCGTGAGTACGATCAGATCTGGATGCTCCTCAGCATCCTTGCGGGTGATATTATCGACCACCTTTTCCTGAGAACCGCGCGAGAGGACATGCCGATCGACTACGCTGGTAGTCACTGGCGTAAAGTCCCGTTCCCGCGATAGCATCGATCGCATGACGTTAAAATAATCATCGCCGATCGGCGCGTGCATGATCGCATGAACATTTTTAAACGAAGTCGCCACCCGCAAAGTCCCGATGTGAGCGGGAGCGGCGTACATCCAATAAGCTAATTTCATATATATTTATCCCTGAGTCCCAGTCTGCCGTTCGATTCTGTTTAGATTGTCGCAAACATATCGGCGTTCGGACGCGACCTCTGTAAAAATTTAACTTAATATCTAGCAACAATAACAAAATAGCTATAAGTCAATCCAGTTACAGCATATTCTCTCTAAGAGCTTGGCTAGATCGTCGAATTATTTGTAATAATTATCGATTAATGGCTAAAGTCGAGTTTGAGAAGTCGAGGATCTGCCCTGCCCAGTTATTTACGAGTGCTAGCTTTAGTTCTAGGCGGCTGATTTGCCGATGGGCATAATTCGGCTAACTCACAATCGAGACAATTTGGTTTTCGCGCATTACAAATAGCCCTACCATGATAGATAGTCATAATCGAAAAATTCTCCCAATCTACCTTGGGAATTAACTTCATCAAATCTTGCTCGATTTTAATCGGATCTTGATGTATCGTCAAGCCAATTAAATTAGTTAACCGTTTGACATGAGTATCAACAGTTACACCTTGAATATTACCAAAAGCATGAGCCGAAACCACATTAGCTGTCTTTCTAGCCACTCCTGGTAATGTCAATAACTGTTCCATTAATTGTGGCACTTCACTATCAAATTCCTCAACTATCTTGCGACAAGCACCTTGAATGTTCTTAGCTTTATTATGATAAAATCCTGTCGATCGTACTAATTGTTCGATCTCAATAATATCGGCATGTGCTATCGATCGCGCATCTGGAAATTTAGCGAATAGTGCTGGAGTAACTTTATTTACCCGCTCGTCGGTACACTGTGCCGAAAGAATCGTAGCAACTAATAATTGAACGGGAGTTGTATAATCTAAACTACAAGTGGCATCTGGATACAGTTGTTTTAATCTAAGTAGAACTTCTAATGCTCGTTTCTTTTTAGATGTCCACTTGCGATCGATAGTCATTTCGTATTTTCAACTGGGTAGCGATTTGTTGGACTTCTATTTTATAATATAATATCGATCCCGCAACGCCAATGAAATCTCTCTCCGCTCTTCTGCTCGTCGATCTTCAGAACGACTTCTTAACAGAGGGCGGTGCTTTTAGTAAGTGGCATATCGAACCCCAACAACTTTGTGAGGCTGTCGAGTGGTTGGTGCAATCCGCCAAACAACAACATCGAAATGTTGCTTGGATTACTTCCAATTATGGTGAAGTAACGGGAACGCCCGACGAACTCCATGACAAAACCTATACAGGGAAACCTTGCTGCGTCAAAGATACTTGGGGTAGCGAAATTGTCCCCGCATTGCAAAGTGCCTTCACCCAGAAAACGAGTGATGAAATCTCGATCGTCAAACACTGGTACGATGCTTTCGTTGGCGTAGCCTCTCAGAATGAGAATCGGACAGATTTGCATCAATGGTTGCAAGCAAAGCAAATTACCAAACTGTCTATTTGTGGCGTGAAGACAAATACGAGCGTGTTGCACACAGCCAAATCGGCTCTGCGCTTGGGCTATCAGGTAGAGATTTTAGCAGAAGCAACTTCGGCTAGCACACCAGGTAAACATCTACTGGCAATTAGAGAACTCGAACAACTTGGAGCTACGATTAGAAATTGGGGCGAACTGCTCTCAGACAGCAATCCAGTGCGACTGACGAATATTGCTGGAAATAGCAGTTTACATTGTGCTGCGCTCTCCGCTTGCATCGACGAGCATACATTCGCGAAGTTGCACGACGAAGTTGTTTGGCATCACATGATTCATCGTGGCAGCGCAGTACCCCGTTTAATTGCCCTCCAAGGCACGAAAGCACCCGATGGGATCGCAGAACCATTATACCGCCATCCAGCCGACGAGCAGCCCCCTTTAACCCACTGGACATCAACCATTGATGCGATTCGGCAAGAAGTCGAACGCCGCATCGGTCATCCATTGAATCATTGTTTGATTCAACTCTACCGTAACGGGCGCGATTTTATCGGCGAACATGCAGATAAAACTCTGGATGTGATGCGTCCTTCGTTTATTGTCAATGTCTCGCTAGGCGCGACAAGATCGATGTTATTTCGATCGAAAACCGCTAAAGGTACGGTACCTCAAAAACTGCCATTGCCGCATGGTTCGTTGTTTATGTTGAACTTAGAGAGCAACCAAAAGTTCTATCACGGCATCAAACAACTGGGCAGCGACGGCACAGATGCGCCTCGGATTTCGTTGACGCTGCGGTACATTGGCACCTACTACGATCGCACGAATGGAGCCGTCTGGGGCATCGGTGCGCCCAGCAAAACCAGAGCGGAGGCAAATGCTAGAGTCGAGTGGATAAATTCGCTCGATCCTGAAGCAAGACTAGCCAAGGAAACAGCAGAAGCAGAGCGGATGTTAATGCTCTTTCGCGAAGAAAATATTAATGACAATTTCGATGCTAATGCGTATCAGCCAGGATTCGATATTTTAGACTTTCAGGGATTTGTCGATCGTTGAATTAGTGAATAGTGGATACAATACGGTTCGGTTAGACCAAAATTACCATGTTCAATTGATGAGAAACTGAGGTATATGGACTGAGAATAGAGGTTGTAGGGAGCTTATCCGAACCGTATTGCTTAGACTATGAGAACGGCTCGAAGAATCCGCGAACTTCCTGCGGCTGGATATTCTGTGGTTTTATATCCATGTTTTTCTAACAAACTTATTGTATTTTCTACTTCTCGCCCAGAACGACTTATCGGATTTGGCAGCCAATCGGGTGCATTTGTAGAATGGTCGCGAAAAGCGATAATGATGCGTCCTTGAGGACGAAGGACTCGGCTAATTTCTGCGATCGATAAATCTGGATCTTGCCAAAACTGAAAACAATGAATGGCAATTATTCCATCAAATCGATCGTCATCCCAAGGTAACGAATCATCAGTGCCTTGGCGAATATCGATTCTATCGCTCGATCCCTTTTTAATAAGCCGATTTAACGCGGTTTCTACCATTGTTTCAGTCGGATCTATACCTGCGACAAAAGTGCCTGTGGTTGCGGATAGGAGCATTTCACAGAAACGACCAGTCCCGAAACCAATTTCGAGAAAGCGTTCGTTATTAGATGGAGCTAATGCTTGAAGTACTTTTTGATAAGCAGCAGCATTCGTCCATTCCATCAATTTTCCAAACAGTTTACCCGTAAAACCTGACGGACTTTGTGGTAATGGTTTACTCATTAAACCTCAACTCGATTTATATGTGCTTTTAATTGCTTCTGCATCAGAAATGGGCGGCGTACGGGGGCAATTTCGGCGGTTGTTGGTGTCACAGTCCAATCGTACTTTTGCAGTAGTGTCGAGAGAATTATCTTCATCTCCATTTGGGCGAGTTCCACGCCGATGCAGATATGTGCGCCACCACCAAACCCGATTAAGGAATAAGGTTGTTTTTTATCTTCCTCTCGCGGCGGTGCGAACCTGTCGGGATCGAAGGCATCGGGATTTTGATAAATTTCTGGCAAGCGATGAGTCAACATCGGGGAGATAAAGATAAACCAACCAGCGGGAATTAAATAACCACCATATTCGATATCTGCTAACGCCACGCGAGCGATGAGAAATGCTGGTGGATACAGGCGTTCGCCTTCTTTGATAACATTCGTCATATCGGGCAATTGCCGCAGATGAGACATCGAAATTGGCTCGTTGCCCATCACTTGCTGCTGTTCGTCGCGCAATCTTTGTCGCCATGCGGGACTATTACCTAGTTCAAATAACAACCAACTCATCAGCGTCGATGTGGTATCGTGTCCGGCAAACAGAAACGCCATCACTTGGTCGATTACCTGCGTTTCGCTAAATTTATTACCATCTTCATCGATCGTATTGACTAGCAAACTGAGTACATCTGTAGACCTGTCTAAATCGCCCCGTGCGGCTCGTTCGGCGATAACTTGAAGAATATAGTCAGCAATCTTGCGGCGGGCGGATTGTCCGCGTCCGTAGAGCGTGAGAGGACTATCCCAGCGGATGACCCCAGGGACACTATCTACTAAAGTATTGAACCACTCGCTCACTTTCTCGACTTCTGCGGTACTTTCGCTACCTAAGAAAATCTTTACCACGACAGTCAGCGTCAGTTTGTGGAGTTCCGCGCTGAGATCGATCGTGCCACGTTCGCCCCAATCCGCCATCGCCTCGGTGACAACTGACTGAATCGTATCGAAATAAGACGCGATTGCCTGTTGATGAAATACAGGCAAAATCAGCTTCCGATTCGTGCGATGCGCTTCGCCATCTTTTAGTAATACGCTATCCGCTGAGATCGGTTCTAATAATTTATTGCCCAACCGCGATGATAGCTTGTCGGCTGCATCTTTGAATACCAGTCGATTTGCCTCTGGCCCCACTAGACAAGCTGTTTTGCCAAAGATGAGCGATGATGATTTGAAAATGTTGCCATTGGCTTGATGTTTTTGCCAATAAAATTCTTCTCGCTTGGTGAGAAAACTAATGAGTTCGCCGATAATTGGCAATCCATAGCTACCAGGCATCATTTCGGCAGACTTGAGTTTGTTATTCATACATAAATTAGCCGATTATTTAGTCGATCGAGTAAGAAATTCACGAACAATTTCAGGATATTCGTCTTGGTGCGTTATTTCACGGAGATGTCCGCCACTCTTGAAAAAATGAATATGAGCGTTGGGATATGTTTGTCTAAAGGCATCTTGCTCGCTGAGATCGAGACTTTTCTTATCCTGAGTCTCAATAATTAAAACAGCAGAACTTTCGATCTCTTCGTCCAGATTATAGTTTGGATTTTCAAACATGTCTACGACCATCTAATAGTGGCCTATTAATGTTTGCTTGTTATTTTGACGATCGATAATGTCTCGATTATGAGCAATGCTAAATAAAGCATCAGATTTATCAGTCCCTTTCAATGAAACGGACATAATAAAATTAATATACTTGCTAGTCATCCAATAAGGTAGTAATTGAAACAACCCGATTAATATTTTGATTTGTGATATTTTTTTGCTGCTATATAGCCCAAAAGTGCTTAATATCAGTTTATCAACTTTATCTTTGAGCGGATATATTTCACCAATAGAGTGACGACGAATTAGCACATGACAAATCCCCGCCCCTAGAGATGTTCCTCTCAGATGAAATCGCCCAATGCCTTCTATATCGAGCAGCTTGGCTAATCCATCGATAAAATTATCGATTCGATCGAATACAGAATAGGAAAGTGATAGCACACGATAGTCTTTTTCCAAATTCAAGATCGATCGATAAGGCATTTCTGGCGTGCTAAGTGGGCCACCCATTATCAGAATTGTTTCCGATCCTGTGCCGCTGAGAATATAGTTCCACTCCACACCATCGATCGATCTCCGTTGAACTGGATGTGTCGATCGAAACTCAAACAGTTCATTAACTTGATGACGAGGTGCGTTTTGACAAATAGCGTTGAAAGATTTATTTCGCATAAATATTATGTTAATTTTCAACTATTTGAATAATAAACCATTGTCGAATCTCTGAAATATTGCGATTGAGAATATCTCGATAATTTTAAAATGTTTTTAGTCTGCATTGAAAAAATCTATTATTGTTTTTGATGTCCTAGACAAAATACTCAACCCATCCGATCGACCTAGTAAGCCAATTTTTCGACCGATCGCTGGGTTAATCAATATCGATAAATCGGTGAAGCTGTAATGAGTGGTCGATTCAATTATCTGTTTCTGGAGATTGGCTTTATTGTCTAATTTGTCCATCCACAATTTATCGATCGTTATTATCGCATCATATTGACGCAGGCTTTTTTTATCTTTAGGTTTATATTGCTCTCGATCGGCATTAATAGATAATAGTTTCTTTCCTATATAGTTTGCATTTTCAATGTCTAGATCGACAAAAGCACCATCAAGATCTACGGCTTTCGAGATTCGTCGATCTTGTCCACAGGCAACAAAACTAGCCGCACCTCCAATCGAATGCCCAGCCGCAAATATTCTGCTAGGATTAACCCTCCGATAAAATAACGAATCAGGCAGCGAATCTAGCTGGATCGCTTTATCAATAATCGCTGATATATTTTGTGCTTGTGACTGCGTGACCTTGCCGATATATTGTTCGAGTTTAGCAGGTTCGTTAAAGATTGCCGGATCGAAATTTTCAAATTTCAGTTGCGAACCATCAGCACACACTGTCCCGACATTAAACTGAGGATGGTTGATGCCGATAACAATGAACCCATGACTAGCAAATTCTAGGGCATAAAAAGTGCCCAGATAGTTAATTCCCCCGAACCCAGGCGAGAACAAGATAATCGGCAAGCCATCTGGACGATCGATCGGCACAGCATCGATCGACGCTGGACTAGTAGTAACGCGCCGGAGCAGCCAAAAAATTATCTTGAACGATAAATTTATTGCAGTTCCATCAGCAAAAACTCGTCCGAGTCGATCGATATAACGGCTACTTTCACCAGATCGATCGTTAGTTGGATACCATACTTTAGCAATGAGGTCAGTCTGAGATCGATTGGGTGTATCCCAAGTGATATCCTGAGTGCCAACTTGCCATTTACCCGACGGTTGTGGTAATTCAGTTCGAGCAATTAGCACATAAGGTAATGCAAAGATGGCGACCGCACCTAAAAAGATAAAAATTAAAATAATCCACATCGCAATTAATTACTCTCTTTTAATGCTTTAACGATTGTCTCAAACTGACTCACAACTACAGATATATGACCTTCATTAGGATATGTGAAGAGTTGAGCAGTAGGCAATCGATCGATATAACGCTTGGCAAGTGCGATTGTTACAGTCTTGTCTTGTTCGCCATGAAAGAACTTCAAAGGAATCTGAATCTCTTCTATCCTAAAATTCCACGGGCGTAGATATAATTGGAAATCCCAAGCGGGTCCTTTTGCATCCTGACTCATAGCTTCGATCGTAGATTTACAAAAAGCCCCAATCCGATTTTGTGCCTTCAATACGGCATAGTCTGCTGCTGGAGCCTGTTTCTTGAGAGCTGCTAGTACTTTTGCTGGATCGCCTTGAACAAATGGTAACGAGAGCTTGAGAGCGATTCGATAAAGCAGCGGAAATATTTTTGCTAGAGCATAAAAACAACGAGTGAGCATTGGTAGACCTGCGAAAGAATCCACATACCACATACCCGAAACGATCGCGGCATTATTCAATTTGGCAGCACAAGCAGAGACATAGCCACCCCCGTTAGAAATACCCAGAACTGAAAATTTATCTATCCCTAAAGTGTCAGCCAGAAAAATGACATCTTTTGGATAGTCAGAAAAGCCACGATTGGGCTGGAAATCAGATTGACCGAAGCCTGGACGATCTGGTGCAATTAGACGGATACCAAATTGGCTAATTAATTCATCGCCTAGCAGCAATGGCTCTAATCGCGAACCTCCGCCACCATGAAAATGGATAACAGGATAACCGTCTGGATTGCCAAATTCGGCATAAGACATCCTTCGCCCATCGGGTAGAGTAATAAAATTAGTGGTTCTCATTGTGTTTTTGTCGATCTCTCTAGATTTAATTTTAATAAGCCCACTTCCCCAAAATCCCCTCCTTGGAGGGGTGCCCAACGGGCGGGGTGGGTCGCCATCTTCGCTAGAAACATCTAATTCCGAATGCTCTAGCTCACCTCGATCGATCGAAGGAACCCGATCGACCGGATACTAGTGAGTTGCGGAGATCTACCCACCCCACTGGGCGGGTGACCCGACCAGTAGCCCTACGGGCACCCCTCTCTTGAAAAGGTGCTTCACTTGCGGCTCGCCTTTGGACGGGTTCCCCGTCAAAAAAGGCGAGACAAGACAGGGGAACCCCAAGACTGCACTTTTCGCTCCTGGGAGGGGATTTTGACGAATGTTGCTGTTAACTTTTTCTGGGTCATAAATGGCTGACGCACTGGTGAAATTTAGGCGGTGGTTGGTGTTACCGTCCAGTCATATTTTTGCAACAGTGGTGGATAGAGACGTTCGCCTTCTTTTAGGACATTACTCATCTGCGGAAGTTGGCGAATCTGGCTCATGGCAATCGGTTCGTTTCCAACTACTTGCTGGTGTTCGTCGCGGAGTTTTTGCCGCCATTCGGGACTATTTCCCAACTCAAATAACACCCAATCCATCAGGCTAGATGTGGTTTCATGTCCGGCAAACAAAAACAGGATCGCTTGGTTGACAATCTGAGTTTCGGTGAACTTATTCCCATCCTCATCGACGGTATTCATCAATAGCTCCAAGACATCCAGCGCATTCGCCGGATCGTCACTGCGATCGATTCGTTCTCTGATTACCTGCCGAATATATTTGACAATTTTGCGACGGGCAGCTTGTCCTCTACCATGAATGGTGAGGGGTCTATCCCACTTGAAGAGTCCATACAAACCTCCGGTTAAAGTCGTAAACCACTCACTCACTTGCCGGATCTCTGCCGTTTTTTCGCTGCCTAAAAAAGTCTTCACTACGACAGCCAGCGTCAGCTTGCGGAGTTCGGCATCGAGATAGATCGTGCCACGTTCGCCCCAATCAGCTACAGCAGCCGTCACCACCGACTGCACGGTGTCGAAGTAAGAAGCGATCGCCTGTTGATGAAATACTGGTAAAATCATCTTCCGACTGGTGCGATGCTGTTCGCCATCTTGGAGTAGCACGGCATCGGTACTGACGATCGGGGCGAGATATTGATTGCCTAATCGCGATGATAACCTGTCGGCTTGCTCTTTTAAAACCAGGCGGTTGGCTTCTGGGCCAGGGCAAACGCACATGAATCTTAACGCACCATATCTAGGGTCACTAGAATGCTTGCCACTCTAAGATGAGTATATATACTTTGCAATAAGCCTATGTTAATGCAAAAATTTGCAACAATAGACTCAAAATAGGTGCTTATTGCAATATTAAGAAACGTGTGCGTTTGCCCTGGCTTCTGGGCCGACTGGACACGCAGCTTTCCCAAAGCCTAATGCGGCTGTTTTAAACACGTTGCCATGCTGCTGGTGTTGCTGCCAATAAAATAGTTCTTGCTTGCTAATGATGTTGATGATTTCACCAAATATCGGCAATCCAAAACTACCCGGCATCATTTCAGCAGATTTGAGTCGATCGGTCATATTGGTAGTATTAAACAGGATGATGTTATTTTAAACAATCTGAATATCGAACTCCTGTCGAATCTCTGCAATACGGCGATCGAGATAGTTGTCAGACATAATTTTTGGTTGAATTGTGATGGCGATCGATTAGTCAAAAAATCCCCTCCGAGGAGGGGATTTTGACAAATGTTGCTATTAACTTTTTCTGTGTACTAAATGGCTTGCGGACTGGTGCAATTTCATCGATGCTAGGTGTCACAGTCCAATCATACTTTTGCAGCAATGTCGAGAGAATTATCTTCATCTCCATATTGGCAAATTCTACACCGATGCAACTATGGGCACCGCCACCAAAACCGATTAGAGAGTACGGATATTTCTTATCTTCCTCGCGCGGGGGCGCAAATCTGTCAGGATCGAAGGCATCGGGATCTTTATAAATTTCGGGCATTCGATGAGTCATGTGGGGAAAAATCAAAACATACCAGCCAGCGGGAATGATGTATCCCGCATATTCGATATCTTCAACAACAGCGCGACTCATCCCCGCAGGTGGATAGAGTCGTTCGCCTTCTTTGAGGACATTACTCATCTGAGGAAGTTGGCGGAGCTGTTGCAGTTTTAGCGGTTCGTTACGCGCCACTTGTTGCAGTTCGGCGCGTAATTTCTGCCGCCATTCGGGACGATTGCCCAGTTCAAACATCAACCAACTCATCAGGCTAGATGTGGTTTCATGGGCGGCAAATAGAAATCCGATCGCTTGATTGATGATTTGGGCTTCAGTAAATTTATTCCCATCTTCATCGACGACACTCATCAAGAAACCGATAACATCTTTGGATTTCTCTAAATCGCCTAGCTCGATTCGATCTTTAATAATCTGCCGAATATATTCAGCAATATTGCGCCGCGCCGCTTGTCCGCGCCCGTAAAAAGTGAGCGGACTATCCCACTTCACCATCCCATTCAGACTGCCTAATAAGGTGACATACCACTGTGATACTCGATCGATCTCCTCCGTCTTGCTGCTACCCAAGAAAGTCCTGATGGCGATCGCCAGCGTTAGTTTCCGCATCTCTTTTTCCAGGTTAATCGTGCCCTGTTCGCCCCAGCTTGCCACGGTTTCGGTGACAACTGACTGAATCGTGTCAAAGTAAGAGGCGATCGCCTGGTGGTGAAACATCGGCAAAATTAGCTTGCGACTGGCGCGATGCTCGGCTCCATCTTGTAGCAATACCAAATCTTTACTCAAGATCGGTTCGAGCGATCGATTCCCCAATCGCGATGATAACTTGTCAGCGGCATCTTTCAACACCAATTGATTAGCCTCTGGCCCAATCAGACAAGCACATTTACCATAGCCCATTGCTTCTGGTAGTGATATTTTGAAAATATTGCCGTACTGTTGGTACTGCTGCCAATAAAATAGCTCTTGTTTGGCGAGGATGCCGATCGTTTGTCCGATGAACGGCAATCCAAAGCTACCAGGCATCATGTCAGCGGGTTTGAGTTTTTCAGCCATAACAACAATTTATTCCAAATTGTGACATAATTAGTTTATGAGCAAGTCCTCATCTTTGTCAAGCGACAAAACTCTCCGCCGCCAACCCCAGCAACAACGCGGGAAAAAGCGCGTAGAGAAGATTTTGCTGGCTGCTGTTAAGTTAGAATAGATTCATAGCTACATTTCTCATTCTCAAAGTAGGTCTTGACGATGCAATATCAAGTCTTTGTCCAAAACCCAGCCGATAGAACATTCATGGCTTCGATCGTTGGATTGCCTCATGCAACTGCTAATGGAGTAACAGAACAAGAGGCGATCGATAAGCTCAAAAGCATTCTCGATACTCAATTTAAGAACGGAAAAATGGTCACGATCGAGATCGATTTACCTCGTGAAAAATCGCCAGAAAAAAGCGATCCTTGGATTGACAATATCGGCATTTTTCAGGACGACCCAACTTTTGATGAGTTTTTATCTGAAGTAAATGCTTATCGAAATGAGATCGATCGGATTGAGGCTTACCAATGACTGTATATGTCATAGACACCGATCTATTGAGCCTTTATCAACGAAATCATCCCCAGGTTTCGGCTCAGATTCGACTTGCGCGGCAGAATGGTATGACTCTTACCACAACAATAGTAACTGTTGAAGAACAGTACGCTGGAAGACTCGCTCAGATTCAGAAAGCAAAAACGCCAGAACTGTTAATTGCTGCTTATGACCGACTCACTACAACATTTTTCCTGTTTTCTCAGTTGGAAATTTTAGGATACAATCGCACGGCTGACGATTATTTTAGACAGTTCCGGCAGCAGGGTATTCGGATTGGCACACAAGATCTCCGGATTGCTTCGATCTCATTAGCTCACAATGCCATTGTTGTGACCCGCAATCATAAAGATTTTGGACAAGTGCCAAATTTAATCATCGAAGACTGGTCTGTGGATGTCAACTATTAATAATCTGCGCCGCCAACCCCAGCAAAAACGTGGGAAACAGCGGGTAGAGAAGATTATCATTGCCGCTGCGGAAGTTTTCGCCGAGGCGGGAGTTGCAGCGGCTACGATCCAACAAATAGCCGATCGAGCCAGTACTGCTGTCGGTTCGATTTACCAGTTTTTTCCAGATAAATTAGCAATTTTCAATGCTATATTTGCCGAACACATGCGGCTGACAGAATGCATCGAGGCAGATTTTTTCGCTCAGAAGATCGATCGACCACTCGATTTAGGTATTAGTGAATATATCGATGCCTATGCAATCTATTTCGAGGAGCCAATTCCCCGCTGTATCGTCGTACAGTATTACTTACAGCCGATTGGGGGTATGGAGAGTATGATGGCCGATATTCCTACTCTTCAGTCGATTTCGATCGAGCGACATGCCAATTTTTATCGCCAACGCAACTCCAATTTGAGCATAGCCAAAAGTGAATTACTGTCAGAAGTCGCTCATAATATCGTCCAGGGTTTGACTCCGAATGCCCTCAAAAGCGATGAAAAATATCGGCAGGAGATCTATGCCGAAATCAAAGATGTTCTCTACGGCTATCTCAATCCGCACATTGGCGACCATTTACTCCAAGTGTCTACTCAAAAGATGATATGCCCCGACTGTCAGAGCGATCGAGTGGCGAAAAACGGTCGGCAACAAGGCAAGCAACGCTATATTTGTAGAGGATGTGGGCGGCAATTCCTCGATCGATACACACAAAGAGGATATCCTCTAGAGATTAGACAGAGATGTCTCGCTCTCCACGCGCAGGGAATCGGCTTTCGGGAAATCGAACGTCAGACTGGAGTGGATTGCAATACGGTAATTAACTGGGTGAAAAGTTTAGAATCAAGTGAGGATGGGTGGTAAGCCGACTTCCTTGGGCGTGACTAATTTACCCTCAAAACTCATCGAATATTCGCCGACAGTTCTCGCTTCGGCAACTTGAAGACGAAGTTCGGCTCGATCGAGATCGTTATCTACGCCGCCGAGCAGATATACAATTAATTTAGCCGCCAGATCGCGCCCTGATACTAGAATCCGTTTCTTATTCGGGTCGTATAAAATGCCATACCAGAGCGATTGGGGTAGATTAATATTACTAAATCCACCATCGGCATCATAGCGATCGAGTTTACGGAAAACCTCGGTTTCAGCCATTTGTTTTTTAAAAACCGCCATTCCTACTCCTTGCGCGAAGGCAACTTGTCCGACGGGACGAAATAATAAATGCCCCTCGCCACCATCGATTTCAAAACTAAATCGTCTTAGTTTGGGGGTATCTTCGCTTTTTAAGCGTCCGTAACTGGTGAATTGAGCTAACCTGTCAAACAACTGACTAAAAGCCGCGACACCCAATTCTAGCTCGGCTGAGTGCGGACGTAGCGGCACTAACCCTTTTTGAGCTTTGGGTTTCCAATGGGGAAATTGGGATTGCAGATATTTTGCCGCCATATCTTGCAAAGCTTGGAGTGTCGTCAGCACGGTAGTTTTCGTCGCCACCGTCGCACTATCCCAATTGACACGGGGGCTGCGACCTGGGATATCTTTTAATAATGGATGATCGACAGCAATTTTGCGGGCGACGATCGCAAATCCATCATTTTCATCTAATTGAGCTAATTGTCCCTTACTCAAAGCGATCGCCATCAAATTAACATGGACGAAGATCGATCGAATCCGCCTGCGCGCCTCTAATTGTGTCTCGCCCTTGACTACCGCTGAGATCAGTTCGATCCCGATCGTCTCCTGCGGTAAACTCTGTAAATATCCCTCCGATGTCCCCAGCTCGTCTAGGCTAATTTTCTGCCCCACCGGATGGCGATCCTTATTGTATCGGGGTAATTCCCGCTGGCGTAATAACTCCATCAATCCCTGTACGCCCATCAACCGATGTTGCCCATCGAGAGCATAAATCCGCATCGACTCCCCAACATCTAATAACCCAAAACTATCGTTCCCATCCAGCGGCATAAACACCGCCGCCGATTCATTTGCCTGCCCGCCTCTACCCCATTCCGGTGCATGAATATTATCAACCCAATCTCGATCGATCGTCACTAATACGGGCGGAAATTTATGGGTAGTTCGCGCGGCTAAGTATTGTACCAATGCCGCCTGTCTGCTCCAATCCAACGGACGCTGTTGGATGACTTCAATACTCTCGCTGTCGATGGCGATATTTTTATCCTGGGGCTGGTGCTGCTCCGAGAGTAAACTCATCTCTGAAGCATATTTTACCCGATCGGCCAACCATTGCAGCGTCACGGAGCCGATATAAGCCTCACTTCCACCCATATTGGTACGTTGGACGAGGATTTGAGTGGGATTCGATGGAATGGTAGTCTCGCTAAGTAGCATTGTCTGGGAGTTGCAAAGATTAATCCAACTACACTAACAGCTCGATCGCGATCGGATCGCGAGGTTTTTAAAAACTTAATATGCGATCGGTAACGGTTTAATCCTCTCTTCGATCTTCTTGTTGGATTTTCTGCAAGATCGACTTGATGTAATCCTCTTTCCCTGCTGTGTATGCTTCACGACCGCTCGAAAAGCGTCGAGCAAGATCGTGTTTTAATCTAACATAACGTGCCGCTTCATCTGCACGATCGCAAAGATAATCTCGAAATGCCAAACGCTCCCACAATATACTGTCTGATTCAACCAGATGAATATGATGAGTCCGTGGGCTATTTGGCGGTAAACCTTTCACAAAAAACATTCGTTGCGGATCGGGATTATCGAACCAATAAGCATATCCCAATGCTTGTAGCTGAAAAATAGCAACGTTCTTTGCCAATGCAAGTGAAGATACTCCTACTAATATATCGATAATGGGTTTTGCAGCTAATCCTGGTACCGCAGTGCTGCCAAAATGTTCGATGCGAGTGATGAGATCTTTATCTAAAGCATTGCTTAATCGTGCAGACTCTTGCTCGAAAAGAATCTTCCACTGCGGATTGTAATCTACGATGACAACTTCATCCATTTTCCTTTTATGGCTCTCGATCGAGAGTCTTCAAAATTGTTGGTGTTGCCTTGTTAATATCATAAAATATAAATACAACAAATTGATACTTAGTTGAAAATCCGCAATGACTATCGATCTCAAGTAGATAAGCCGATATCTGCCAAGCTGCTACCCATATTGGTACGTTGGACGAGGATTTGAGTGGGATTCGATGGAATGGTAGTCTCGCTAAGTGGCATTGTCGGACAAGTTGTAAGGCTTAACCCAACTACCCTAACAGCTCGATCGCGATCCGATTGCGAGGTTTTTAAAAACTTAATATGCGATCTAATCGACAACTTATGTTAGGATTCAGCTCAAATGGCGATCGTGCTAAGATTTGGGTAATGCTCACTAAGAAATATTATTAATGGTCGATCGTCAACAGGTATATTTAATTACTAGCAATGCTGAAGCAGGTACGATAGAATCTCTCCCCGCGATAGCACAAATGCAAATTATCGCTGTCGATAATTTGTGTCAAACTAACTTGCGGTTTTCTAAACAAGATAAAGTTTGTATTGCCTCTGAAGCCGCTATCGAGCGAGTAATCGACAGGATTGACGATCCGCAGCGAATAAAAGCGATCGAATTATTAAAAAATAAATATGCATTCCGACAGATCCTTGCAACTATTTATCCAGATTTTGAATATCAGTTTGTGCGGTTCGATCGCATTCAAGATTTAAAGATAACCAAAAAATCGGTAATTAAGCCAGTCAAAGGTGTATTTGGGACTGCGGTGAGAACGATCGATCGAGATACAGATTTAAGTGAATTAGCTTCAGAATTGCAAACCGAACTGACTAAAAATACCGATCTATTTTCGCCTAGCGTCCTCTCGACTAACGATTTTATGGTCGAAGGCTATCTCGATGGCGAAGAATATGCTGTAGACATGTTTTATGATTCAGTAGGATCGGCTTGCATTGTCAATATTTACCATCATCCTCTCCCTCGCAACCCCGCATATCTACACGTTATTTACTATTCTGCTCGATCGGTATTCGATCGCATTTATGCCAAAGCCAAGCATTTTTTTACAGAACTCAATCGCATTCTCAAAGTCACAAATCTGCCGATTCATAGCGAATTTAAACTTAATGGCGTTGGCGGAGCCTCTCTGAAGGAGAATCGGTTAATGCCGATCGAACTTAATGCCTTACGATTTGGCGGAATGGGATTGGGTAATTTAGTTTTTCACGGTTTGGGTGTCGATCCTTATGCTTGTTTTGCCGCAGATATCGAACCCGATTGGCCGCAAATTTGGCAGGATAAGCAAACCGATATTTTTGTGTTTTTCATTGCTTATAATGGTAAAAATACTAATCTTAAATATTACCAACCAAATCGAGAAAAACTCAAGCGAGAATTTACGGAAATTTTACTCGAACGCGATTTTGACTATCGAAATCAATTAGCATTCGGGATTTATATTCTTAAAGAAACCAGTCAAAATCTAGCCAAACTATTACAAATTGAGTTCGATAATTTTTTTGAACTAATTTAAATTCTTCTTGGAAATTTGCCGTTGCAGACTGGCAACTAATTTGGGTTTGAGCGATTCTAACTCTTCTTTTAACGATCGTTTGCTTTCCTTAATTTGACCGTGGGTAGCGGGGCTATTTTTACTTTCTAAAGACCATTCTTTCAGGAGTTGAATTTTCCGCAGCGGCACTTTACCTTCGATCGTACAGACACAATGTTCGTCACCTTCGAGCGAAAATAATACCAATCGATAGATTCCCGTCTGGGTGAGAACCTTTAAGATGTTTTCACCGATCGGTTTTTTGAGATCTAAATAACACGGTAACATCCGGTGTTGCTGCTCGTTTTGGTAGAGTGTTGTCAGCCACAGCAACATCGGGTGAGGCGCACCGACGAATAGAAACTGCGCGTGCGGTTTATTGTATTTGTATTTTTCAATATCGCTAGGAGAAAGCATAATCCACATCGTGGCTAACTCTGTATCTTGATACGGAATGAGCTGAGGGAAGACGATTTCTGCACGAGGCTTATCTTTAGGCCAAATACTTTGGCGGCAAATCTCATCGGCGGTGGGAGGTGTCGTGCGTGCTGGTTCTAATTTAGCAGATAGTTCTGCCGATCGAGCTGGTGCTTGTTCGATTTGTTCGAGAATTTTGAGCACATCGTTAACACAATTCGGTCGCTGTTCTGGCGTTTTTGCCATACACTGATTGACGATATCAATCAGTTGTTGCGGCCAAACTAGTTTGGCTTTAACTTCGCTAAATGATTTGGGTTTCTGATAGTGGTGCGACTGAAACCAACCCTCAAAAGAACTGGCTTTAGGTTTGAGTGGTAATTCACCCGTGAGCATTTGGAACATCATAATGCCCAAACTATAAATATCGGCGCGATTATCCAGTGTTTTGCCATCCATCTGTTCGGGAGAACAGTAAGCAGGCGTACCCATAAATCCTGTCGGCGAATCATCGGATTTAAGTAAAGCAATCCCAAAATCGAGGATCTTCACTAATTCCCCTAATGTGGCATCTTTAGTAATAATAATATTGCTGGGCTTAATATCGCGGTGTACCACTTGGGTAACATTGCCATCGATTTCAATGCCATCGTGAGCGCACTGCAACCCCAAGCAAATCTGGCGCATGAAACTAAAAAATCTCGGTAGCGGCACGGGTTTATTTTGCATCGCATCCTTGAGACTGTCGCCTTTGAGGTATTCCATGACATAAAAAGGCATTTCCTCATCATCGACACCATAGTCGCGCACTTTGACGATGTGAATGCTCTTTTCCCCCAATAGCGCGCTAATCGTCGCTTCACGCATAAACCTGTCCCGTACCCGTTGGTTCATTTTCGATCGCGACAAAAATTTGACAGCGACAATTACGCCGCCTAAGAGGGTATCCTTGGCTTGATACACCTGTCCCATCGAACCTTTCCCCGCTATCTCTAACAGTTGATAGCGTTGAACGAGTAAGCGACCATAATATTCATCCCTCACGCGATCGATGCCTCCCTACCGCTCGATAATGAGATTGCGAACGCCCGATCGATAATCCGAGTTTGAAAATAAAAGTTGAACATTAATACGAAAGCGATCGGGTGATACTGGTAAATTTGCCTCAGAGCGAACGTGCTGTAAATCGATCGATACAGACCGATCGTTCTCTATTATCGGGTAAAGTTGAGGACGGCGATAGATGCGCTTATTCTAAATATACCCAAATCGCGGTCAATGATGGACATCACCTAATAGTACCGCTTGTTTTGCCCCAGTAGCAGTAGGTAAATTGCCAGGAATTTCTAGATGTCGCCAATATGCTAGCACGGCAAAGGCGATCGCTTCTTTATAATCGCCATTAACACCAGCTTCATCGGTAGTCGCGATCTCGATTTGAGGTAAATGATGTTGGATGCGTTGATGTAAATAAAGATTACGACTGCCACCGCCACAGAGTAACACTCGATCGGGCAATCGCGGTAAAAAGCGATGGTAGCTATCAGCGATACTACTAGCCGTAAAATCGGTAAGTGTTGCTAACAAATCTGCATCGCTAAGTTGTAAAGCAGTTGCATCTGCCATACAAGCTTGCAGATATTCCGCTCCAAATAGCTCTCTACCAGTCGATTTAGGGGGTGCAGCGCGAAAATAGTCTTGCGCTAACCATTTAGCAACCAACGGCTCACAGACGCTCCCAGTAGCCGCCCAGGCACCATCGCGATCGAAGGTTAATTTGCCATCGCTCAGGTGCGCGACAGCCAGATCGAGCAAACTATTTCCCGGCCCGGTATCCCACCCACAAATCTGCTGTTCCCAGTCGGGTTGGCTATTTGGTGGCAGATACGCGACATTCCCGATGCCGCCGATATTTTGAATGCAGCGATGTTCGTGGGGATGACTTAGCAAATAGGCATCGGGTTTAGGTACTAGCGGGGCACCTTGTCCGCCAGCAGCAATATCGGCAGCCCGAAAGTTATCGATCGTGGTTATTTGGGCGATCGCCGCAATTAGTTCGCCCCGTCCGATTTGCAGGCTATAACCCATTGACCCAGCCGTGGTAGGGCGATGGAAGACGGTTTGACCGTGCGAACCAATTAACGTCGCCGCAGGTAAATCGGCTTGAATGGCGATCGCTGCCTTCGCAAAACAACCCGCGATCGCATCATCTAATTGAGCCAATTCAGACATCGCTAATTTTGCCCCACCACACACCGCTAAAATCTGCATTCTCAGCTCGTCAGGGTAAGGATAAGTCTCTCCAGCTAACAACTCCACTCGCAAATCGAGCGTCGTTCCCCCAATCTCCACTAAAGCAGCATCGATCCCATCTACCGATGTCCCACTCATCAACCCAATTACTCTCATTCAGTCACTCCCACACTCTTTGCTAAATTCAGTCTCCCCGTCCCCCCATCTCCCCGCTCAAAAAAACAAAATCGAGAACGATCGATGCCTGTGCTATAGTTGAAAGGCTGTGGGTAAATAATCTAACTCACTAATATTACCAGCTAACTTGCTTCAAAAATGATTAAAATACGGCTCAAAAGATTTGGTAAAAAGCGGGAAGCTAGCTACCGTTTAGTCGCAATGCAAAGTACCTCTAGACGTGACGGTCTGCCCTTAGAAGAACTAGGCTTCTACAACCCCAGAACCGATGAAGTCCGTCTCGATAACGACGCGATTCTCAGAAGACTCAGCCAAGGTGCCCAGCCCACCGAAACCGTCCGCCGGATTCTGGAAAAAGCGAATGTAATCGAACCAGCAGGTAGAAAAGCAACGTGACAGTTTCGACCCCTCAACCTAATGCGCCCGACTACGGGCAACTAGTCAAATTTTTGTTCCAACCGTTCGTGAGTACGGTAGACGCAATTGGTGTCGATTGTGAATATACGATCGAGCATCGTCGCGTCTGGATTCGCGTGGCGATTGAAGCTGCCGATCGGGACAGTGCTTTTGGGCGAGGTGGCCGAAATATTCAGGCAGTACGTACCATTCTCCAATCCGCCGCTACCGCCGTCGGTCAATCGGTGCATTTAGATGTCTATGGCAGTAACAATTCTAGCTCTAGACATCGAGACTCAGATGAGGATAGAGATGCATCCAGTAATAGTATGTCCGCGCCCACGGAAAATCGCCCGCCCAGAAGCAAGCCGATCCGACGATCTGCCGATGGCGAAGAGCGTCGCAGTAACGACGGCGATAGTTCCAGTTCACCACCCCCGCGCCCCCGTCGCTAAATCCCAAAGATCGACGATTAACCCCTCGTTACTTGTCGATCTGTCCTCGATTTGGCTAACCCATCGTGACTTGTTGGTTTGCCATCAATGATGCTAATCCAATCGCACCGCGTTGGGAACCTTGGTAATTAGACATTCCCAGCCAAATCCGATCGCCACCCCGCTGATGGCGATAGAACCGGGGTGAAGCATTTACATAAACGCAAGCACTATTAATGCCAGCGACAAATTGCTGGGTTTCCAGATACGAATCGGTGACAATACAATCGGCATGTCCGCTACTATAGCGATCGATCGTCGCGATCGCCGCATCCACGCTATCGACTAATTTAAATGCGACAATTTTACGCAGATACGGTTGATACCATTCCCGATCTTGGGCTAACTGTAAGTATTCACCATAACTAGCCACCAATTCCCGATCGCCGTGGAGTATAAACCCTTTTTCTGCCAAGCTTTTCCAGAGCGTAGTTAGGGATGTTGAAGAGCGGTCGGTATGAATTAAGACTTTTTCGATCGCATTAACCGCATCGGGTTCGCCAATGTGGCTATCGCAAATCGCCTGACGGACGATTTCTAAATTGCCATTAGCACCCCAATATAAATAGCAATTCCCGATCGCCGCTGGTAAAATCGATACCGTTGCCTGTTGAGTGACTTGATGGATCAAACTCGGTCTACCATAGCAGATCGCTAGATTTACCTGCTGAGTCCGCGTTAACAGCTCGTATAACAAGCTAGGACTCGAATCAACTATCTGAATTGCATCTGGAGGTAAATCGACCTGTTCTAGCCCAATTCTGAGGGCATTGGCGATCGCCAGGTTGGTATGTTGGGTTTCAATTCCGCCCCTAAGCACGATACTATTTCCTGTTTTGACGCTCATGCCAGCGGCAATCGCGCCTAATTCTGGCAATGCTTCATAAATAAAGGCGATCGTGCCGAGCGGTCTGACTCGACGATAACTATGCCGATCTCCACCCTGAGCACCGATATCTGTCGTGCCATAAGTCGATGAGAGTTCGCCCAGACGATGCAGTAAATCTATATACCGTTGAAGACGTTCGGGGGTGAGTTTGAGCCATTCCAGCAAGAGATCGGAGATACCTAACTCCCTACTTGCCTCTAAATCGAGGGTATTAGCTTCGAGGATATCTTGAAAAGACCCTCCCAAAGCTGTCGCCATCGATCCGATCGCCTGTTCTCGCTGCTTGCTATTCGTCAGCGCGAGGTGTCGTCCAGCTTGAACCGATTGAGCTAGCGTGCTAGCTAGGCTGGGGTTGGCATTCGCGTGTTCCATATAAATAGGTGTTTAACCTCGATCGAATAACCAGAGCACGATCGCGATCGGGACAATAATCGCTATCGTTATTGATAGTACAAGATTAAGGATCGGACTAGTTAGTGTCGCTCGACAATATAGTTGAACGATAAATATTAGCAACCCGATCGCACTCAAACATTGCAGCCCGAAGATCCAGGCAGATCTCGAACCGATAAATGTCCAAAAATTACCTGTCGGTAAGGATCTGAGGATCTGGAATCGGTTGCCATTCCAATAATAACGCCGTTTATAAGGATATGTTGCTGCTAATTCCTCGATCTCCAAACCATCTTCTTGCAAGACAAAAATCCGATGGCAGCGATCGCAGCCAAATGCTTCGGTCAGCACGATCTGTCGCAGCGTACCATTAAGATGGCACGGGCAATGATATTCCAGATCTAAATAAATTTTTTGCTGGTGAGTAGGTGCCACAAAATGTAGATTGAGTGGGGGAGATGGGAGTAAGGGGATGAGAGATGGGAGAAACCTGTCTGACTGGTAGTTTATTAAATTGCAAACCCTTAACTAAAAAGCCTCCCCATTTCTGGAGAGACCCTTCTTTAATCTATCTTATAAAAGTAGATTCTGCCGATTTAAGCGGGAGACGCGATTCGAACGCGCGACATCAACCTTGGCAAGGTTGCGCTCTACCACTGAGCTACACCCGCATTGGTGTTTTTAACCACATCTACTATCCTCTCACGATCTTCTTTGTTTGTCAACATATCGATTAAAAATTAGGATGGAGAGGGATGGGAGGAAGACTTCTCGCACTTCCCACACTCAAAAACTATCACTAGTACTGAGCGGCACAAGTTTAGATACCATCTCTGATTACCCCGCTCCTCGCTCCCCGCTAAATAGTAACTTTACTTACACCCAAGACTACTAGCAATTTGCGTTAGTAGTAATGTCCCGTGCCAGCGTTGAGATTAATCAATTTTTTGCAGTCCGGCAGTTTTCGGATCGACAATTTTTTGACCGACATTGGGAAATTTAATAGCGACAGATTGTTTATTACCAGTTCCAAATACATGAGAAATTTGACCGACTCCAAAACTGCGATGGATGACCCGATCTCCGACGCGCCATGCTGTTGTTTGGTTGACAGCACTACCAACGGTTTTAGGGTCTTTGGGCGCAGTGCTAGCAGCAGTTCGACCTTTAACTTTAGTCCGCAGATTGCTATTAATTAATTCTGGGGGCAATTCGCCGATAAATTGCGATCGAATGGCGGGTTCTCTAGAGCCGTATAAGCGACGTTCGCGAGCATGAGAGAGATATAACATTTCTTGAGCGCGGGTGATGCCCACATAACATAATCGGCGTTCTTCTTCGACAGCCATCGGATCGTTAAGCGATCGATAACTGGGGAATAATCCTGCTTCTAACCCGACTAAAAAGACGATCGGAAATTCTAGTCCTTTAGATGCGTGTAATGTCATTAGGGAGACGGCTTCCTTACCTTCTTGAAGGTTATCGAGATCGGAACTCAACGCAGCACTAGATAGGTATGCTTCGAGTGTCGGCGTATCATTTTCTTCTTGAAATTGGAGCGTAGCGTTGACTAATTCTTGAATGTTTTGAACGCGTTCTAAAGCTTCGTCAGTGCCTTGAGTTTGTAGCTCGCTGACATATCCAGTATCTTCAATAATACCAGTGACAATATCGACAACCGGACGAGTTTGGGCTTCAATTCGCCACTTATTAATAATTTCCGCGAAATTAAGCACGCCTTTTGAAGATCGTCCGGCGACCGTTTTAACTGAAGTTTCATCATTTAAGATTTCCCACAAGGGGACACCTAATTGATGAGCGGCATTTTGAAGATTATCAATTGTCGTTTGTCCGACTCCTCTTCTAGGTGTATTGATCGTGCGGAGCAAACTAACTGTATCGCTAGGATTGGCAATTGCCCGTAAATATGCGACGATATCTTTAACTTCGCGCCGATCGTAGAACTTTAATCCACCGACGATCGTATAGGGAATTTGCGATCGCACGAAGGCATCTTCGATCGGTCGCGATTGAGCGTTGGTGCGATATAGGGCTGCAAAGTTGCCGTAATTGAGTTCGGGATTTTCGCGTAATAGTTTCCGAATTTGACTGACAACAAATTCAGATTCATCGATTTCGTTATCGGCAGTATATAGAAAAATCGGTTCGCCTTCGCCGCGCGTTGCGATTAGGACTTTATCAATGCGCTGGGTATTTTTTTGAATCAGATGATTGGCAGCAGCTAAGATATTTTCACGCGATCGATAATTCTCCTCTAATTTCACCATTGTCTCGGTACGATCGTCTGGCATACTATCGCCAAAATCGTCCTGAAAATTCATTAGGATAGTAAAATCTGCGGCTCTAAATGAATAAATCGATTGATCGGCATCGCCAACCACAAAGATCGATCGATGTTCCCAAGCATCGAATGTTTTACTATCGACACCATTAGTAACTAGTAGTTGAATCAGATCGTACTGTGTGCGATTGGTATCTTGATATTCATCGACTAATATATGTCTAAATTTGCGGTGCCAATAATCTAATACTTGCGGATTCTGGCGAAACAGTTGCACGGGCACCAATAATAGATCGTCGAAGTCGAGGGCATTATTCGCACAAAGGGCATCTTGATAGTGCTTGTAGACATCCGCAATTACGCGCCCTTTATAATCATTCTGTTCTCGGCTATATTCATCTGGCGATAAACCTTTATTTTTCGCCGTACTAATCGCATAGCGAACCGAGCGCGGATCGAATTTCTTGTCATCTAAATCTAACTGCTTAACGACGATCTGCTTAACTAATCCCTGACAGTCAGCATCATCAAAGATCGAGAAATTCTTATTCCAGGTTCGTCCCTTATCATCCCGATATTTCTCGATATCAAATCGCAACACCTTACTAAATAAACCGTGGAAAGTTCCCACCCAAAGATCCTTAATAATCGTCTTGTAAATATACGATCGCATTTGAGTTTGCTGATACTCATCTAATGCACCCCAGGCTTTACCATACTTAAATTCTGCCTGCTGTTGAGCAAATAAGATCTCGATTCTCGATCGCATTTCCTTCGCAGCTTTATTTGTAAATGTAACTGCTAAAATATGGGCAGGATCGACGCGATGGGTACGGATCAAATTAGCGATGCGATAGGTGAGGGCGCGAGTTTTGCCACTACCCGCACCAGCGACTACTAATAAGGCTCCACAATAATGCTCGACGGAACGTCGTTGGGAGAGATTGAGATGAGCGATAAAGTCGGTGTTAGACATTTGAGAGGGGAGGGAGGATCTGATTTTTTTGGGTGTTGCGGAGATCTTACCCACCCCGTTGGCGAAGCCTCTCGGAACGAGAAATTAGCCTTGCGGCTGATTCGCCCCTCCGAGGAGGGGATTTACGCCTAACCCCCTTCATAAGAAGATGAGTTGGGTGAAAAATCCCCTCCTCGGAGCGGCGTTTTTATTCTGGGGGAACCCCAGAA
>NZ_JANPLS010000276.1:0-11184 GCF_031422475.1 Chamaesiphon sp. VAR_48_metabat_403 | reverse complement strand
CTGGGCAACATCGCCACCGCCAGTTCCAGATCCACTACTATTGCTAGCACCAGCAGCACTACCATTACTCCCCTTCGACTTACTGACTTGAGTCACCGCTCCATCAGGGCGTTGAATCATCAGTTCCAATACCCGTGTCCGCGACTTGGTATCAACACCAAGGATTTGGACATATTCACCCTGATGTTCATCCAGAACCGCTGTGATGCTTGCCAGTACACTGCTTTCACCACCTTGAGCGATCGTTGCACTAGTCCACGAACCAGTCCGGAAGCGACGAGCATCGGCGTATTCTGCGCCCACCCGATAGCCCTGGCTCAATAAACGCCGAATTTCTTGGCGAACGCTGTCACTAATACTACTCATATCTTCGGTTCCAGTTAAATTATCGATAATTTAGATAATAATTTCTTCTTTATAAGGCATCTCGTTTGCTGTATGTCAAGTCATTGCCCACTGCGACTGTATCCACGATCGCCACAATCAGCGCATCGACAGGATAGCGGTCTTTGGTGGAGATCTGACGCGCAGCACTACCCCGACTTACTAAAACTACTTCTGTTAAACCTGCGCCAACACAATCAGCGGCGACTTCGTACTCTGGCAGGTCGTTACCCGCCGCATCCAGCATTTGCACGAGCAAAAACTTTGTCCCAGTTAAACTTGGTTCTTTGTGGGTACTGACCACAGTACCCAGTACTTTAGCTAGTTTCATCTAGCTTTAAGAACGTCTACTGCCCATTGCCAAGGGGCCTGGACCATTTAAGCTGTCGCGGAATTTCTCTACGTCTTCAGTGTAGTTCATTGGCAGTACGTACTCTAGGTTCTCGTGCGGACGCGCAATGATGTGCGTAGACAAGACCTGACCGCCGTTGACGCGTTTGACAGATTCTACACCTGCGGATACGGAAGCCTGAACTTCCGAAACATCGCCACGGACGATGACAGTCACGCGACCGCTGCCGATTTTTTCGTAACCCACGAGGGTAACGCGGGCGGCTTTAACCATCGCATCAGCAGCTTCTACTACTGCGGGAAAGCCCAGTGTTTCAATCATCCCAACTGCAATTGACATTATCAATGACTCCTAAATTTTTTGACTTTAAACGCGATCTTTATAGCTAACTTCAACTAGACGCGGAATTTCTCGACATCTTCGGTGTAGTTCATTGGTAAGACGTACTCTAGGTTCTCGTGGGGACGAGCAATGATGTGAGTCGATAGCACTTCACCACCATTGACGCGCTTAACGGATTCCACACCTGCGGATACGGAAGCTTGTACTTCAGAGACATCACCACGGACAATGACAGTTACCCGACCGCTGCCAATTTTCTCATAGCCGACTAGTGTGACTCGTGCGGCTTTAACCATGGCATCGGCAGCTTCCACAACAGCAGGAAAACCTTTGGTTTCAATCATTCCCACGGCAATAGACATATATTTTTCGTCCTTAGATTATTTTGTAGTTAACGAGGCGATCGAAATGTTTCGACCCCATTGATTTTTCGGAGCATGTACTGATTGTTTCCATAGACTTTTATCTATGAAAAACCCAGCACTATGCATCTGCTAAAGTCAAGCATAGACTGAGACGTGACGCTTTGGCAATATAAGCAACAATTTTATTTTATTAATTAAGGTATCAGAAAGTTTTATGTGATGACGGCGATCCCCGCGCTAACTAATTCGGCTTAAATTGACAAAGTTGAACTAATATGCTAGCGCAGAAAGCCGCGATTTATTTCACCGGACGGTGAATCAGCTTTTCGATCGTCCGTTTTTTGGCTTGTTGGTCTACACCAATGATGCGGACATAGGATTTGGGACGATCGCTAACGATCGATTCCAACGCGCGCACGATTTCCGCAGCAGTTCGACCGCCAACTTTTCCACCCGTTTCCCAAGCATTGCTCTTGTAGCGACGCTCGTCGGCAAATTCGGTAAAGATCGCACACCCCTGAGCGACGAGCCGCGAAATCGTCTCGACGACATCTAAGGCTAGAGTGCTGCTAGTGACGGGAGTAGAGCTATGACTCACTGATGTTGGTGCTGGCTGACTCAAACCGATCGAAGCTATTGGCGCAGGCGAAATCGCCACACCAGGACGATGGACGATTTTTTCAGCGATGCGGCGTTTGGCGTGAGGATCGACCCCAATAACGCGGATGTAATCGTTGGGATGGTTGCCGATGCAATTAGCGATTGCGCTGAGAATTGCCGTCTCAGTTTGGGATTCGATCCGATCGCAGCTATGCCAAGAACTAGTCTGGAACCGCCGTTTATCAGCGCGTTCGACTGCTATTTGAGAGCCTTGGCTCAAGAGTTGACGCACGAGGGTGACGGTATCGTCAGTTACACCCGTGGGTGCAGCTCCTCGGCTGGGTAAATCGCAGCTAGGATGGATGCTGGGTGCGGGAGCGGAGCTGAGGCGATCGGTCGCCATTGGAGCCGCAGCACGATCTCCAGGTCGTTGAATGATGGTTTCGAGTACCCGCCGTTTGGCACGGGTATCGATCCCGATCAATCGGACGTATTCGCCGCTATGTTCGTGCAGGCAATTTTCCAAACCGCTGATAATTTCGCTTTCGCGGTTGGTATTCAATGACGCGCAACTATTCCAGGAGCTAGTCTGGAACCGCCGCTTGTCAGCATGTTCCGTCCCCACGCGATAACCCTGTGCCAGCAGATTGCGGACATTGGCAATGACATCGGGTGCCAGACTCGAAGATCGATCGTCATTGGTGCTACTAGCTAGCGGGGAATGGTGCTGCTCAGTACGCCGATCGTTAGCACGGAAAGCATCGTTCGTGCTAATGATGCCAGCGGCAAACTTGAGATCTTCGGGGAGTACATCTGAGAGGCGATCTGCTTGTTGCTGGTTGGTGACAATTGTCCCCGATGGCACGTATTTACCAGGGGGAATCTCGACATCCTGAATCAAAGCGTGCATCATCACCATGCAACCATCGCCGACTCTAGCGTTGAATATTGTCGATCGAAGGCCGATAAAACAATCATTACCCACGTAAGCAGGGCCGTGAATTATTGCCATGTGAGCGATCGAAGTGTTCTTCCCGATCCACACCGAGTATGGCTGGTTATCATCACCCAGCACTCGCCCCTGCTCTAAACCGTGAATGACCGCCCCATCTTGAATGCTGGTATTGGCACCGATCGCAAACGGATTACCTTCATCAGCCCGAATCGAAACGCCTGGGGAGATCGTCACATTAGCATCGATCCGCACATCGCCAATGATGTTAGAAAAAGCATGAACGTAAGCACTAGCATGAATCTTTGGCTCGACCAAGCTCTGCGACCACGGTGTCGGTGGTGAAGCGGTAACATTACTCTGGGCTACTATCATTATCTAAAAATTTTCCTTACATGAATTATGAGGCGATCGCACCGGGCAGTTCGATCCTCACCAATAGCCGCCAAACTCGCACAAGCTCTGGCTTATACTCTAATAAAATGAGTCTTGACGGTAAAAGCTTTTAAAAGCTTTTTCGGGATTGGGTTGCTGCCACCGCAACAAATATTTGACGGAACGCCCAGATTATCGATCGGTCAGATATTTTGATTTTTAAGTAAGTGCTAGGTCAAATTTTATAGACACAAAAATTCAGGCTCTAGCAACAATCGGCAAAAGCTAAGATGATTATGGGTCGGTAAAACCTAGAATTGTGCTTACGATACAGACAACAATACCGTTTAGGCGATCGCTTTGGCAATATAATACAAAATTATTCTTATCGATCTGTGGCATAAGCTAGGCTAATCATCTATGTAGGTTTTAGGTTTTAGGTTTTAGGTTTTAGGGAAGAAGGGTAAAGGGTAAAGGGTAAAGGAAATCTCCCAGTCTCCCCGTCTCCCCATCGCCCCACACTCCCAATCTCTCTTCCACGCGATCGGTAGGTTCTGATAGATAATAAGTGAGGGCTGAAAATTATGCCTTCAGTTGGGATCGCTGGCTGCGGATAGTCTGGCGATCGACCGAGCGACTTTAAAAAATCAACTTTAATAAACTTAATCCACGGATACTCGATCGCGATTTATGGAACAAATGTTGCTGGAGACTGGCTGGCTGATACCTTGCTACGGACTGCTTGGGGCGATTCTCACTATTCCCTGGATGACGAGATTGGTACGTCGAACTGGCCCCAGACCAGCAGCGTACTTAAATATTTTGATGACGACGATCGCCTTTATTCATGGCACCTTCTTGTTTCAGACAATCTGGAACCACGCTCCGTATCGGATCGCGTTTAACTGGCTGACAGTAGCTGATTTGCAGTTAAATATTACCTTTGAGCTGTCATCTGTAAGTGTGGGGGCGATGGAGTCGGTGACAGTGTTTAGCTTGCTGACGCAAGTATTCGCGCTGGGCTATATGGAAAAAGACTGGGCACTGGCGAGATTTTTCGCTTTGGTGGGTTTCTTTGAGGGCGCGATGAGTGCGGTAGCCATTAGCGATTCATTACTAGTCAGTTATGGATTGTTAGAATTGCTCACGTTGTCTACTTATTTGTTGGTAGGGTTCTGGTACGCACAACCGTTGGTAGTCAAGGCGGCTCGCGATGCGTTCTTGACGAAACGGGCTGGCGATATTTTACTGTTTACAGGGGTAATCGCCCTATCGACGATCGTTGGTAGTTTGAATTTTAACGATTTGTATGATTGGTGCGATACTACCGATATTTCGATGACAACCAAGACCCTCATTGGTCTGGCTTTGATTGCGGGGCCGATCGGTAAATGCGCTCAGTTTCCGCTGCATCTGTGGTTGGATGAAGCGATGGAAGGGCCAAATCCGGCTTCGATTCTGCGGAATTCGGTGGTGGTGACGGGTGGGGCTTATATTTTGATTAAAGTTCACCCGATTTTGTATTTGTCGCCAGTAGTTACCACTACGTTGATGGTAATTGGTGCGGTGACTGCGATCGGAGCGACATTGGTATCGATCGCCCAAATCGATATCAAGCGGACGATTTCTTATTCGACTAGTGCTTATTTGGGCTTGGTATTTATTGCCGTTGGTGCCAAATGGATTAGTTTTGCCTTCTTTTTACTCTTCGCTCATGCGATCGCCAAAGCGTTACTGTTCATGAGCGTGGGTTGTGTAATTTTGACGACTAACAATCAAGATGTTAACGAATTTGGCGGTTTGGGTAAAAGTATGCCTGCGACGACGATTGCCTTTGTCGTGGGGACATTAGCGATGACGGGCGTATTTCCGTTAGGTGGATTTTGGGCATTTCAGGAAGGCTTTAAGGATTTGTGGATCGACTATCCGTGGGCGGTGGGAATTCTGTTGGCTGTCAATGGCTTGACTGCTTTTAATCTCACGCGGGTGTTCGGTTTAGTATTTTTAGGCAAAACTCAGCCTAAAACCCGCCGCTCGCCAGAGGTACCTTGGCCATTAGCGTTACCGATGGTTTTCTTGACAATCTTGACATTGTTAGTACCCGTGGTGATGTGGCGATTGTCGTTACTACCAGATTTTGACGATATTAGCGTATTGCAATTTAGTTCGATTAGTTTATTGAGCTTAGTAGGGTTTGTTACGGGCGGATTTTTATATTTTAAAGCCGATCGTCAACCGATTAAACTCCAGTTTACCTGGCTGCAAGAGTTACTTACCTATGATTTTTATGTGGAAAAACTCTACGATAATACAGTAGTTTGGTCGATTCGTACCCTCTCGCAATTTACGGCTTGGATCGATCGATATGTAGTAGATGGTTTGGTAAACCTCGTCGGATTTGCCACGATTTTTAGTAGTGAAGGTTTGAAATATGGTACCTCCGGTCAGGCTCAAAACTATTTTCTGACAATTACTGTCGGTGCAGGCGTGTTGGGATTGATGGTTGCTTGGTTATTTTGGTCGTTCTAATTTAGGGGCTATGTTTGAGGTTGTTTGAATTATGCTGAGTATATTATTAATAGTTCCCTTGTTGGGAGCATTAGCTGTGGCTTGTCTACCCGATCGGACGCGTTCGATCGCCTTTGCTGTCTCGTTTGTCGTTCTCGGTTGGACGGTGTTTTTATTAACACAGTTTAATTTAAGCGATCCGGGGATGCAATTTGTTGAAAATTATACGTGGATCGATACACTCGGTTTATCTTATCGAGTTGGGTTGGATGGTTTATCGTTGCCGTTACTCGCCTTAAATAGTTTGTTAACTGTAATGGCGATTTATAGTAGCGATGAAAAAATCGAACGTCCGCGTCTTTATTACACCCTAATTTTAATTTTGAATGCGGCGGTTAGTGGCGTATTTTTAGCCCAAGATTTGCTGCTATTTTTTATCGCTTACGAGCTAGAACTAATTCCCTTATATCTACTGATTGCCATCTGGGGCGGTCAAAAACGGGCTTATGCAGCTACGAAATTTTTAATTTACACTGCTCTATCCGGCGCGCTGTTATTGGCGGCTTTCTTAGGATTAGCTTGGTTTGGCGGTAGCAGTAGTTTTACCTACGATCCCGCACTCGCGCAGGCTTTGCCGATCGGACAACAGTTACTATTGTTGGGTGCCTTATTATTAGGCTTTGGCATCAAAATGCCGTTATTTCCCTTTCATACCTGGCTCCCAGACGCTCACGTTGAAGCTTCGACACCAATTTCGGTATTGCTGGCAGGAGTCCTGCTTAAATTGGCAACCTACGGCATCTTACGCTTCTGCGTGGGGTTATTCCCGGAAGCTTGGCAGATTGCCGCTCCTTGGCTCTCCTACTGGGCGATCGTCAGCGTTTTGTATGGTGCTTTAATGGCGATCGCACAGACGGATATGAAGAAGATGGTTGCCTATAGTTCGGTCAGTCACATGGGCTATATTTTGCTCGCAGCGGCAGCGAATACACCATTGAGCTTTTCGGCAGCGATGATTCAAATGGTCAGCCACGGGCTGATTTCGGCGGCATTGTTCCTCTGCGTGGGGGTTGTCTACAAGAAAACGCAGACTCGCGATATTAGGGTTCTTGAAGGATTGCTCAATCCCGAACGTGGAATGCCTGTAATCGGCAGTTTGATGATTTTAGGCGTAATGGCAAGTGCAGGAATTCCGGGAATGGTGGGCTTTGTCGCCGAGTTTCTGATCTTCCGCAGCAGTTTCCCAGTTTTCCCGATTCAAACCTTGTTATGCACCATCGGTACGGGATTGACGGCGGTTTATTATCTGTTGCTGATTAACAAAGCCTTTTTCGGGCGGCTCTCACCAAAAGTCCAAAACCTCGAATCAGTCACATGGCGCGAACGCTATCCCGCCATGATTCTCACCATCGCGATCGTTTTATTCGGTCTCCAACCAGGCTGGATTACCCGCTGGAGCGAACCTACAATCGCCGCCACACTACACCACCCACCAGCCATTGTCGCGACTGTAACGAGAGGGAATTAGGCTTTAGGCTTTAGGCTTTAGGCTTTAGGCTTTAGGCTTTAGGCTTTAGGCTTTAGGCTTTAGGCTTTGGAACTGCGTTCCTTTGTGTTTCCTCCCACACCCCCCACAATCCCTATCTATGACCTCCATTAACTCCTGTCACCGTTTTGCTGCCTATATCGATCGATTTTACAACGGTCAAGCTCTCGTACCAGATACACCTCATAATGTTAAAGAGGTAGTCGGTATTTTAGATAGTTACGGCTACGTTCTCAATGAGTATCAAATAAATCTTCAGCACATTTCCAAGGCTGAATTTTTGACAGTTTTTCCATTTTTTAAATACTTTAACAATAAGGTATCGATCGACCAAATTGTCAAGCATTGGTGGCACGATCGGATTAATTTTGAGTATGCCGAATACTGCATGAAAGTCATGCTCTGGCACGGTGGCGGCAAACTAGAACAGTATATTGAATCGCCAGAATTTCGCGAACTAATCGAGCCAGCAATTCAAGCCAAAATTAAAGGTCATCCAATAATTCAACTCTTACATCGCTTCTTTCCAGAATTTTTGCCAGAGCAAGTTCGCCAAATGGTTTACTACAATGCTCTAGGTCAATTTTGGGAAGTAATGTGCGAGATTTTCCTAACTTTAGGGCAAGCTTATAATAAAGGTAAAATTACCACGATTCCGCAGGTTGTGGAGTGGATTAAAGCGGGATTAGTAGCAGCCGCTGGTAATCCGATTCATTATGCGGTCGAAATTAACGGTCGATCGTACGATATCTTACCACCCTCAGCGCAGCTCACTTTTTTGATGGATGTTGCCGTACCGTATGTAGAAGCCATATTCTTTCGCGGTACGCCGTTTTTAGGGGTGGTTTCTTTCAATGCCCAAGCTCATCAAATTCCCGTCCCTCAGGAAGAATTTACCTACGGTGCGCTATATGCCGATCCTTTACCAATTGGCGGTTCGGGGATTCCGCCGACGTTATTGATGCAAGATATGAGGCACTATATTCCACCTTATCTACATGAAATCTATCAGAACACCAAGCGCAAAGAAGACGATTTGCTGGTGAAAATTTGTCAGAGTTTTCAGAAGTCGATGTATTGCGTCACTAGTGCGACGATTTTGGGTTTGGCTCCCCATCCGCTGGATAGTCAAGATCCGCGAGAACAATCAGTGAATATGGCTTACTTTGAGGGCTGGATGGATCGATTGTTAACTTCTCAGTTACCCAATATTCAGGGTTAGATTAACCTAACGTCAGCACTCGATTGAAATCGGTGCTGGTGGTGCAAAGTCAGCCAACGCGGACAGATTAAATATTCCGAGTAGGCGGACTTTGCATCATTAGCCGCGACTTTAGTCGCAGGTAAGCGATAGGTAGCTAATTTAAAGCAGGCAACTTAGTCAATCCGACGACAAGATTGGGGTTATCTTGCTTGAGTTGGGCTTCAAATCCATAGCAAGTTTCATTACCGACTTTTGCTAGCGAACTTTTAGCTTGACAGCGTTCGGAGAGAATTTGGGCGATGGTTGATAATAATAATCGATCGCGTTTTTGATAGGCAACTTCAAATAATTTAATCGATTCGCGTAAATCATCATCATTATTTTTTGCGCTTCCGCGAATGTTGAGCAATTGCGCTTTATAGTAGATCAATTCAGGGTTTTGAGGAGCGATTTTAAGTGCGGCTTCGATCGCATCACTCGCTTTATCGTATTCTTTTAAATCGCGATGTCCGATATACATGCCGCGTAGAGCCAGATAGCGAGGTTCGGCATTTTTAAATTGGTCGATCGCTTGACTGGTATCGGCGAATGGTACGTTAACAGCTAAAAGTAGGTCCATGTAACCTTTAATCAGATTTAATTCTGAGTTGTTAGGGTCGATTTTTTTGGCTTTATCAATATACTCAAATACCTTTTGAAGCTTACCCAAAGCACCCAACGCGCCACCATTAGCTTTCTTGAGTTCGTAAGTAGCCAGAATCGCCAAACCCACGCCTTGATACAAATTCCCGCGCAGCGGATTAGTGGGCATTAATTGTTCGGCAGCTTTGGAAGTTTTTTCGCCATATTCTCTAACTTTCTCAAAATCTCCCGAACTAAACGGATAGAGCGTATTCATCGCATATGTCAGCGGATCGTTAGGTTCGGTTTTTAGTGCCGCATCGAGATGCTGCTTGGCTTTAACATAGTCGCCATCTCGAAACATTGCTTCCTTAGCACGCTCGACATTAGAACCTTGTTTTGCCCTATTCCCAGCAGTCGGGAATACCATATTGCTATTCGGTTTTGGAGTTGCGACTTTGGCAGGGGCTGTTTTCTTACTGGCTACGGCTGGAGCAATTGTAGGGCTAAACTGGCTAATCGGTAAGACGATCGTCGATTGAGTTAGAATCGCAACAGTCGTGAGGGCTAGGGTAGCCTGTAGTGAAAACTTAAATTTCATTAATTCAGTAAGTAGATGTAGATGGATGATGGCAAAAGTATCGAGCTAGATACGCGGTTTTTGAATCCAGCCGCCTCTACCAGTGGCCGATCGATTGCCATATAATTGTCTGTCTGGACGTTCTTGTCGATCGGATGTTCCGCATTTATAGTACATTGTCTCTAGCAGTTGCGATTGCAGACACTCTATCCTTTTCAGGGTCGTCATGGCTTATTCCTCAAGCCTAAAACCTCAAGCCTAAAACCCAACTCCTATCTCGATGCTCAAACTCAAGCGTTTATCTTACCATCCACCAGCCAGCGATCGAGCCATTCTCGAAGATCTTAACTTAGAACTAGCTCCGCAACAATTGGGACTGATTATCGGTGCGAGTGGTTCGGGCAAAAGTACCCTCTTAGAGATTTTATCAGGATTGGCTAGCGGTACGAGTGGGGGCGTATATTGGCGCGATCGGGCGTTAGATGCCGAATTGCTCCAACAACTGGGGGGGCTGGTGTTTCAGTTTCCCGAACGGCATTTTTGCACCAATACAATTTTAGAAGAATTGCGGTTGGGACATCCCGAATTAGGAGCCGAGCGCGTGGAACAAGCTCTGACATCTGTCGGTTTGGCAGATTTGTCGTTACAGTTGTCTCCACATGCCCTCAGCGGCGGTCAGCAGCGACGTTTAGCCCTGGCGGTACAATTAATCAGGCAGCCTCATTTATTGCTATTAGACGAGCCGACAGCAGGCTTAGATTGGTCGATGCGTCAGCAGTTGGTAAACCTCCTTGCTCAGCTCAAGCAGCAATGGACTTTGCTGGTGGTTACTCACGATGCTGGGGATTTATTGGCAATAGCGGATAAATGTTGGCAGATAGATCGAGGGAAGTTGACTGAAGCTAAAATTGTTGATGGTAAATTAGAAAATGCTATTTCCTTTCCGTAGTAATGAGGATAGATAATACTTCGATTTTATTAGTACTATCAGAGATCTTTCTTTTTAACCGCAGAGGCGCAGCGATTTGTGCACGCCTCTGTTCCCCGACGGTTTAGCGGCGTTTTTATTCGGTGGTTCCCCCCGTTGGCGTAGCCTCTCCGTCAGGAGATATAAAAAAACGACAGGACAACAAATCAAGACAGAGGGCGCAGAGAGCATAGAGAGAAGGATAATTTAATCTTCTTTTCAAGGGCGATTTGGGAGGATCTTTGAGGGGCTAAGAGGATGTTTGGAAATACGGAGAGTATAAAATATTCAAGCAAGTCTCCGTAGCATAAGTCGGATCATAGCAATGTGGATGAAAGCCTCTGATGAAGCAGGTAAACGTTCGTAATCAACATTAAGACGGCGACAC
>NZ_JANPLS010000275.1:0-14833 GCF_031422475.1 Chamaesiphon sp. VAR_48_metabat_403 | reverse complement strand
ACTTCATTGGTAATGAAGAGGTCATGAGTTCAAGCCTCATTGAGGGCTTCGGGTTGTAACGTGTTGTTGGCAAGGCTGTTAGGAAACAAATTAATCCTAACAGCCAGTTTTTGTGTCTATTAACTTCAAAATATAGGCTGTTTTGTCAGAGCGTCGCAGGAATTGAAGAAGGCTATATCAACCCCGTTTGTACTGACTGAGCCACCAGAGAGGAAGGTATTAGGATATTACTGTTTATCGTCTTACGCGATCGAGATAGCAGACCTAAACGAACCCCTCGCCAAAGGCTTTCCACGATATCCATTACTACCAGCTACTCTATTAGCTCGATTGGCGGTCGATGCTAGTCGTCATGGGAAGGGTTACGGCGGGTTACTGTTATTGGATGCCATGTTTAAAACACTAGAAGCATCCAAAAAAGTAGCATCAACCGCGCTGGTGGTGGATGCTTTAAACGATAGTGCTGTAAGGTTTTATCGCAAGCACGGCTTCAAAGATTTCCCCAGAGTACCAATGAAGCTATATCTCTCGATGGAGTCAATCGGGAAACTCAGTCTTTAGCATCGGTATATCATCAGCAATCACAACGTGTTGAAACTCTAAAACGAATTAAAATCTCAAGCCTAATTTGTATATTTCCCGTAACAACGATCGGCTGTCGATCGCCTGGATATGCTACTTTGCTAGATAGTCGCCAAACGGCTGCTTTTACAAATATTTTTGATTTAGCCCTATTTACCTTCTGGATATGACAGCTTTTTCCACCGAAACTAAATTTTTGCCGCCTACCGATGCCAAAAGTCGGATGACTCAGTTCATGCGGGAATTCCAAGATAGTGTCTGTCAAGGATTGGCAGCCGCTGATGGCGGGGGTGAATTTCAAGAAGAAAGCTGGGATCGTCCTGAAGGCGGTGGCGGTCGATCGCGGGTAATGAAAGAAGGTAATGTGTTCGAGCAAGGTGGGGTAAACTTTTCGGAGGTTTGGGGCGACCATTTACCACCTTCGATTTTAAGTCAGCGTCCCGATGCGGCTGGACATCGGTGGTTTGCAACGGGTACATCGATGGTATTGCACCCCCGCAATCCTTATATTCCGACGGTTCATCTCAATTATCGTTACTTTGAAGCTGGCCCCGTGTGGTGGTTTGGCGGTGGTTTAGATCTAACTCCTTACTATCCATTTGCTGAAGATGCCAGTCATCTGCACAATACGCTCAAGGGAGCTTGCGACAAACACAGTCCCGATTTATATCCGACTTTTAAGTTATGGTGCGATGAATATTTTTATCTCAAGCACCGCAATGAAACGCGCGGCGTAGGTGGCATCTTCTTTGACTATCAAGACGGACAAGGCGCATTATATCGCGGCCCCGACCCGACAGGCCCTGCGGCGCAGCATAGCGATGCTCTTGGAGTTCCTGCACCGCGAACTTGGGAAGAATTATTTGCCATCTCGCAAGACTGCGCGCATAGCTTTTTACCTGCATATCTTCCGATCGTCGAACGTCGCCGCAATACCGAGTATGGCGATCGAGAGCGCAATTTTCAACTCTATCGGCGCGGACGTTATGTGGAGTTTAATCTAGTCTACGATCGCGGCACGATCTTCGGATTGCAGACCAATGGACGCACCGAATCGATCCTAATGTCGCTCCCCCCACTCGTCCGCTGGGAATACGGCTATCAACCCGAACCAAACTCACCCGAAGCCCAACTCTACGACGTTTTCCTCAAACCTCAAGACTGGGCAAATTGGCAAGGATAATCTTTGAGGAGCGGGGAGCGGGGAGAAAGGACGCAAGCGTCCCGATCTCTAGAGTCTAAAGTCTAATTTTCGCCCCCGCTCTCCGCTCCGATCCCCTACAGATCCATACAAAACTGATAAAACAGCTCGCCATCTTCAAATGGCTGTCGATCGGATAAATTTCTGAGCCAATTTTCATTACTCAATCGTTGTCCGAGCGCAACAGCATCAGCGCGCTCGATCGATAGATTCGCACACATCCAATCTACCGCTTCCCGCCCAATAAAACAGCGCAAATAAGGGAGTCGGAAGCTCTGCGCTCGATTCTCAATTTTGACTCCTTGTGGAGATCGCATGGCTTCGACTAATTGAGCGAGATTGTAATGCTGAACGATATCGCTAGCATTTTCGACTATTTTGGTAATATACCGATCCTCATACCAAATGGTGACAATATCGCCATCTTCTACGAGCAGACATGCTACCGCTGGTTCGGGATCGAGGTAGCTGCGGCGCATTTCTGTAATGGCAATTTGACGTTGTTGCTGGGGATAAGAATTACCGCGCACGAATAAATTACCTTGATAATTTACGCCGCTGACAATTTCTGATGTATTTCCGAACTGACGTACAAGTTGACAATAACTAACGTCTTGTGACTTGAGTAACATGCCACCTGATTTCCTACTAGAAGTAAATTTAATTAAACAGCGATCTACGAACGGCGAAGCTAACTTTTAGACAGGTTATATGGTAGCTATCGATCGAATTGGCGATCGTCGAGTTGAGATTACCATCGACATCAATATTAATTAATATACCCCTCCATCCAGTCGATATTAACCGATCGACAAAATATCCTGGTAACGATCGCCACCAGGATATTCAAGACCGTCAGTTTTGCTGGTACAAAAATTACTGTGGCAGCTCGATATTTGGTAAATCTCGTTGAGCAAATGGCATCGATCTGCGGAGATTGTCTAAAGCATACTTCATCTCTTCGCCGGGATCGATGGCAATCCAACCATCGGCAGTAGCTACTCGCGATTCAAAGTGCAAGTGAGGGCCTGTCGAGTTGCCAGTGCTACCGACGCGACCGATGACCGTGCCTTGTTCGATTCTTTGACCTGGTTGGACAAAAATCTCTGAAAGGTGACCGTAGAGCGTCTGTTGAACGCCGTTGTGTTGAATGACGATCGCTTTGCCATAACCGCCATACCAACCCGCAGTCACAATCGTCCCCGATCCAGCCGCCACGATGGGCGCGCCCATCGGCGCACCGATATCTACGCCCGAATGGAACCGACGACTACCCGTAATTGGGTGCGTCCGCCAGCCATAGCTGGATGTTTGCGGTGCGGGGCTGCTGAGTGGGTAAATTAGTTGCATCCCATTCTCGTTCTCGCCAGGATTGACAAAAGCAACCGCAGTTGGTGGCAATCCGGCTGCGGCTGGACGCACGCTAGGAATAGCAGTTACTCTGGGTACCTGTCTGTTACTATTCACTTTGGGTAATTGAGCCACGGGTTGGACTTCGATGCGTTGAGTGCGTGGCGTGGGGATGGCAATCTGCACTGAATATGGTGACTGAGCTGGACTTGTTGCTGTAGCTGCGATCGTACTGGTTCTGGTGGCGGTCGGGGCTGCGGGCTGGCTGTTAGCCGCAGATAGACCGTTCCGAGGTGAGATGGCGACTGTAGTTGGCAGTTTGGTGACAGTCGGTACGACAGTCCGATAACTAGTGGCGGATTGTGGCGAGATCGTGGGAGTTTGAATGCCAGTGGTCGGTGTGGATCGATTCTCTTTCAGAGAGGCTACGCCAACGACTAGCGGCTGTGGTTTGATATAGGTAGGGCGGACCTGGCTGCTAGTCATCGAGATGGTTTCGCTAATCCGAGCGGGAATCGTGTTCCGCAGTGGGGCTGGTACGGGAATATCGATGAATGGTTCGGTGGCGGTTCTGGTGCTACCAGAGCCGTTTACACCCACGGTGTAGTTATCTGCGGTCAGTAAGTCTGTATGCTGCGGGCGAACGATCGTGCCAGAGGGAGAAATAGCTGCCGATCCGGGTGTGACGGCGATCGGGACTTCCCGATTTGGCAGTCGATTGGGCGCGATTTGGGTTGGTGCTGGTGCGGTAGAGATCGGTAAATAAGGGCCGTAGATCTCTTGCTGTTTGGACTTGGCAATATTGTCTGCCGATGCTAATGCTGGGGCTGGCGTTGTTGCCTGCACTGGAGATCGGTTGGTCGAGATGGGTTTGAGATCTGCCCAGACGACACCCGTGCTACCAATGAAGCTGAGGCTGCCCAGCCAAGCGACGATCTTCAATAGCAAAGGGTTTCGGAAGAAGATATGCGACCGAGATTGCTGATATGAATGATGTGATGTTTTTTCTGCCTTGCTGCTCATAATTATTATAAATTTAACGCAGTCCAATTCAGAACTATTCATCCGCTTTAGCACCGCAAAACCAATTTATTTTGCGTTGTCCAAAGTAACTAATCCTCGTAGCCCAAGGTGAATGTACCGGGGGCGAGATAAACCTGTGTTACCTCTGTTTCGGTTATAAAACTGACGATCGACTCTCCTTGCGGTGAGATTCCCGAAACAGTTCCTAACTTACCATTCACAAGCACTGAGCGACCACGAGCATTGAGTAGTTCCAGATAGTCCGATAATAGACGGTCGATCGTTGTTGGAGTGCACCGTTTGTACCCACTTATGATTCCCCTAATGGTACAGCTTGTTAACATCTCCATGGAAAAATTTCGGTAATTTGGCTGATAATCATTACTGGGTGCTAAATTTATTGCTTTACCTGCAACTGGATTCATGTAATTAATTCCGACTCCGACGATCGCCATTTGAATTTTACCGTCAGCGATTCGGGTTTGCGTTAAGATGCCGCCGAGTTTTCGGTTTGCTAACATCAGATCGTTAGGCCATTTAATGCCGATCGGCAGTCCTTGTTGTCTCAATCGATCGGCAATTCCCCACGCAATTCCCATCGTTAATTGATGCACATTTGTTGCGGATAAATCGGGGGCGATCGCGATCGATAAATACAATCCACCTGGCTCTGATTCCCACGTTCGCCCCCGTTGTCCGCGTCCGGCTGTTTGACGATCGGCAATAATAATTGTGCCGGGAGACACATTCGCCTCGGCAATTAATTGAGATAGCTTTTCATTAGTTGATGGCAGCGTATCGAAAACATGAATATTAAAATCTAAGTCTAAAGATCGATCGGCTGCTAATAAATCTAGTAATTTTTGACGATCCATTTGGTTTTAGGTAATCTCGATAATTTCGGTATAATCAAAGTCATTAGGACTATGCAAAATTAGCGGATATCTCCGTCCGCTAATTTCTAAATAATCTTCTGGTACATCAGCTCTAGAAGTATAATAAGTTAGTAGATATTGTTTGCCAATTTTTGGTTGCATTTCGGTTTCAACTTCATCGCGCCATTGAGTTTTGGTAACTAGGACGAGCAGTTGATTGGCTAGTTGCGGTAAAATGCGCGCAATTTGACGACGTGACAGGCGATCGAGGCTGCCAAATGGCGAATCCATCACGATTGGGAAGGTATTGCTGGCAGGAACGGCGAGTAATTTTTGCTCGCTCCAATCTCGGACGCGATCGATAATTCCGCCGATAAATGAGAGACTGAGGATCTGATTTTCACCTGTCGAAGCAGCGACTGTTGTTTCGATACCTCTAGTAGTTTCTACTAAAATTAGTTCGTATTTTTCGGTAATTCTAGGTAAATAGGGAGTCACCGAAATCGTCTGGAAAATTCTTTGGACGCGCTGCTCGAGTTCGATCCTAAATTGCAGTTCCTGACGATCGCGCATCGCGCTCAATTCTTCAATTGCCATCCTAGTGGCTTGAATTCTCCGGCTGGCTAAACCTTGGCGATCTTGGTTGATTTGTTGTTTGGATATTTGTTTAGCTAAGGATTGAATTTGACCTTCGATGTGAACTATTTGTTGGCGATTCTGTCCTTGGGAGAGGGTAAGATCGCGGACTTTAATTTCAATCTCATCGAGGCGTTTTTGCAGATTGCTAATTTCCACATTCGTATCTTGACGGAGTTGGGTTTCGAGCTTATCGATCCCGATCTCTAACTGACCGATTTCGGCTCTCGCAGTACTGACAATTTGCTGCTGAAGATCGATCGCTTGCCAAAATTCACCACGTTTAGTTTCCAAAGCTTCGACCTGCGTAATCAAGCGCATGGCTGTCTCCTCAATTACGGCAATACTGGCGCGTGAGAGCCAAGCTTGAATCTGAATGTAGGCGGGAGTATTTGGGGCTAATTTCGTGCCGCACAGACAGTTTTGTTGGTGAATTAGTTGGCTGAGAAATTCCCGCGAGATGCCTTGATTTAGCTCCCCACGATCGCGTAAATTGCCGACGATCGTCTGAAAATCTGTGGTTAAGTCTGCTAGCAAAACAGTATATGCTTGAGTGGAGACTAATTGCTTAATCGCTGTTTGTGCCTGAGCGAGCTGAGTCTGATGGGTGGCTTTGGTGCGTTCTAATTCCTGTCGTTGTAATTGGGTAGCTTTAGCGGCGGTGAGTTCGAGTAAATAACGATCGATCTCGCGATCGATTTGCTGAAAATTGTCAATTTCTCTCACTATTTCGACTTGGCGTTCCTCTAGCCGATCGATTTCTTGTTGACATTGTTGCTGCGATTTGAGTAAATCTTTGGTAGTGGTATCGCCAATTTGAGCCAGTTCGGTTTCAAGCGTCTTTTTGGCTTCACCCAAATGTCGGATCGATCGATTTAAAACTTCCACGCCAAGCAATATTTTGGTAGCTTCAGCGATTTCGAGTCGTTTATACTGACGGACGATTTGCTCGATCCGCTCGCCATCGAAGAAGAAATATTGATGGAGACTGGCGGGGAGAATTCTCCCGATAATTTCATCCGGCGGCTGTTGGGGATGGAGCCATTTCCCATCGGCATCGCCGACATATAAATAGAGTAATTCGTTATTGACGATATTCACCCCAGCTTGCTGCTTGTAAGCGCGACACATCCGTTTGGCGCGGTAGCGTTTGCCATCGTGTTCCCAGGCGACTTCTGCCCACGTATCGATAGCGGTACCGATTTCCGCCTCCGCAATGGCGCGGTTGTTTACCAAGCGTTCCGATTCGGCAAAAGCGGCTGTAAATTTCTCGTAGAGTACCCAAGTAAACGCATTGAGGATGGTAGTTTTACCCGATCCATTATTGCCATGAATAATCGTCGTATTGCGATCGTTATCTGTCGCCAGTTGAATTTCTGGTGTCTCACCGTAAAATTGGCGAAAGTTACACAGCCGCAGCGCAGTCAGTTTCATGAGATCGCCTCTTTAACGATCTTGAGGATATCATCATTAATCGGCGAATTCTTTTTGCGATCGAGCCTGTCTTTTTCAAGCTGGAGCACGCGTTCGATAATCTGGCGGACTTCTGGAGTCAGGTTGGGAGTCATGATGTTGAGATCGCAAAAGTTTAGATAAAAGCTATCTGAATGGAACTTCTTCCAATTGCGAGTCGTCTAATTTTATACTCGCAACGATAATTATCTCACATGAAAAAGCTTTTACTTATCCCCGCTATCCTGGCTACCTTGATTGCGACAGCAATTACCCAAGCTCCTCAAGCGGCTGTAGCTGGTGGGATCGGCAATAACTACATCGCACCTACCGTGACTTTTGGCGGTGGTTCGAGTGTATTTGGGATCGACAGTAAACTTGGTATTGCAGATAACATTTCCCTACGTCCGTTCGTTACATTCCCCACTGGTGGAACGCAATTTGGTACCAGTATTACTTACGATTGGGATCTCCGCCAAGCATCGCTCCCAATTACCCCATTTGTCGGTTTGGGTCTGGGTTTCCAAACAGGTAACTCCAATACTACCACTACTGGTTTCGCTCAAGTTGGTGCCGATTTTAATGTCAGCGAAAGTTTCGCGCTACTAAGTTCGATCGCGATTCCTTTAAATAACAATGCTGGTAATGTTACTACCATAACGCTCGGTGCTGGCTTACGTTTCTAAGCGATAGTTATCATAGGGCTACCCCCCAACCCCATTGGAAAGGAAGACTTTAAAGCCCCCTTTCCAATGGGGTTGGGGGATTTATATCTCAAAACGAAGTCCAGCCGACTTGTGTATACACCGTAGCTTTACAAGGGGGGGTTGGGGGGGTAAACCAACCTCGAACGAAGCTAGTTTCTACCCGATCTACCGTTTAGATCGCAAGCTGCGAGTCAAGACTCGACGATCGCACCACTCTCGACGGGGACTCGATCGAATTGAACCCGGTTGACAATCGCTGCGGTACTAATTAAACCCAAGCCGATTAACATCGCTACCGCCATGATTTTACTAGTCAGTTGCCGATCGCTGGCACGATCTAATAACTGCACTGTCGAACTATCGTCAACTTCGATTTCTAAAGTCTCTAGATCGGCTAATACCGCAGCCGTGCAGCTATATCGCTGACGATCGTCAACCCGCGTCATCCGCTCCAAAATCGCTGCCAATCGATCGCTAATACTTGTCAAGTTCCGCCACACTACCTCTTTCGATTCATCCTTGGGTAAGTGGAGTGGATACTGTCCGGTGATAAATTGAATCGCCGTCATGCCCAGCGAGTAAATATCGCTGCTAAAAGTTGCTACTCCTTGTGCTTGTTCGGGTGCGTGGTAGCCAGGAGTTCCCACCACTGTATTCTGTGCGATCGATTCATCACTCAAGTCTCGCGCCGCCCCAAAATCGATCGAACATAATTGCCCGGTGTCCCAACGGCGGATGATGTTGGCTGGCTTAATATCGCCGTGAACTACTTGCTTGTGATGCACGTAACTCAATACCTTGAGCATCTCCCGCAAAAACCTAATTACCTTCGCCTCGCTCCACTGATGCCCGATCGTAAATTCCCGACTTAAATCGTCGCCTGCGACAAAATCTTGAACCAAGAAAAAATCGCCCTGATGCTCGAAGCACTCTACCTGCTTGGGGATTTGAGCGTGCTTGAATCGAGCCAGAATTGCCGCTTCCAACTTAAATAACTGCAACATCCGAGGATGCTCTACTTTCGGGCGCAGTTGCTTGACTACACAACTCGGTGTCCCCGGTACAGTTAAATTTTTAGCTAGATAAGTGTGGGCAAACCCACCTTTCCCCAGCCGTTTGATAATTTGATAGCGACCATCCACGACGATATTCATGGTTTGGAGTAGCGCAAATTGCTATTAAACTTCTAGTTATCTATAATCGGTGATGTCTTCGATCGAAACTGTATGCTATGAGACAATTATCATTATCGATAGATTAATAGCTCTAATTTATCGGTTGGTAGTGTCGATCGACAAAATCTACAAGCCTTGCAGCGTCACGCTCCTACGGCAATGCCGATCCCCGATCGTCCCAATCTTCAGAATAAATAATGCGACAAATAAGCACAAGTTATGACTCAAGTTATTGCCGCCTTTTATAAATTTGTCACCCTAGATGACTACCGAGAACGTCGTCAACCATTGCTAAATTTGTGTCACCATCACCACATTAAAGGCACGATTCTACTTGCGGCGGAAGGGATTAATGGGACGATTTGTGGCACTCGATCGAGTATCGATGCCATCCTCGCACATCTGAGAGCCGATCCTGGTTTTACCGACTTAGAGCACAAAGAATCGATCGCCACTAAACCCCCCTTCGACAGGCTTAAAGTCCGACTCAAACAAGAAATTGTCACCTTAGGCATCCCCACGATCGATCCTACTAATCTCGTCGGTACCTACGTTAAACCCCAAGACTGGAACCAACTAATCGCCAATCCCGACGTAGTAGTCGTCGATACCCGCAACCAATACGAAGTCGAAATCGGCACCTTCGCAGGCGCGATCGATCCTCATACCGATTCCTTCACCGAATTTCCCGCATACGTCGCCACCCACTTAAATCCCCAGCAGCACAAGCAAGTCGCCCTTTTCTGTACCGGGGGCATCCGCTGTGAGAAAGCCACCTCCTACCTGCTCTCACAGGGCTTCGAGCACGTTTATCACCTCCAAGGCGGCATTCTTAAATACCTCGAAGAAATCCCCGCCGCCGAGAGCCAATGGGCGGGTGAATGCTTCGTCTTCGACGATCGCGTCGCCGTTACCCACGGATTAGCACCGGGCACCCACAAGCTCTGCTGGGGCTGCGGCAACCCCCTTTCGCCAGCCGATATTACTGACTCCCATTACGAACCAGGCATCTGCTGTGCCCGCTGCTACCCCTCGCTCACACCCACCCAACGCGCCAGCCGCACCGAGAGATGGCGACAACTGGGATTAGAGGATAGGGCTTAGGTTTTATTACATAGGTTTAGAGAATATTTAGAAGAAACAAGTAAAGGCGAGTTTTTATGAGCGGACGACACAGAACATACAGACAAATTAAGGAAGAATTTTCCCCACAGAGACAAGCAAAGATCCATGCTGGTGCAGAGAAGATTAAAAAAGAGTTGAAAATACTAAAGAAACATTATTCCTGTCTGAATAAATGGTTGAGATAATTATTCGGAAAATTGCCCCTGTCTCTGTTCCCGTCGGTGCTATTTTAGGCTTTAGGTTTTGAGTTTTAGTGAATGGCTTGCACTGAGCGACAGTAGCAGTGTGAATAGTGAATTTTCAACTTTTTAACTTGGCAGTTTTACCGATCGCGCGTTGATAATTATCCATTTTGCCCTGTTGACGAGAGAGCGCGGCGGACTTGCTCAGATCGTCTATTGCGCCTGGTTTATCGCCGATTGCCGATCGAGCGATGCCGCGATCGTAGTAAGCTTGAGCATAATTAGGATTGAGTTGAATGGCTTGGGTATAATCGCCAATTGCGCCCGATTTATCGCCTAAATTAAACTTAGTCATGCCGCGATCGTAATACAGTTCGGCATTTTTAGGCATAATTTCGATGGCGCGGTTATTATCGGCGATCGCACCTTTGTCGCCTAATGCCGATCGAGCTACGCCGCGATTAGAATAAGCAATAGCAGAATTAGGATTAATTTTAATTGCTCGATCGTAATCGGTAATTGCGCCTTGGGTATTGCCAGTCTCATATTTAATCAGACCCCGCATTGAATAAGCATCGACTAATTTAGGATCGAGATCTATCGCTGTACTAAAATCGACGGCTGCCCCTTTTTTATTGTTGAGTTCGTATTTAGCGACCCCCCTGCGAACGTAAATATTGGCATCTTTAGGATTGAGTTGAATGGCTAGATCGTAATCGGCGATCGCGCCCTGTTTGTCGCCAATTTCATCTTTAGTAATACCTCGGATAATGTACCCATGAGCGAGCGTAGGATTGATTCTAATTACTTGGGTAAAATCGGCGATCGCCCCTTGTTTGTCGCCTTGTTTATCTTTAATATTACCCCGAATTAAGTAAGCTAATCCCAGATCGGGATTGAGTTTAATTGCTTGGTTAAGATCGACAATCGCGCCTTGTCGATCGGTTAATTTCGCTTTTGCTATCCCCCGATTTAGGTATGCAAGTGGATAGTTAGGGTTAATTTTAATGGCTTGGGTATAGTCGGCAATTTCTCCAGTAATATCCTTGAGAGCCGATCGTGCCTGTCCGCGCTTTAAGTAAGTGTCGGCATCATTGGGTGCGATTTTAATCGATAAATTGTAATCGTTAATAGCATTTTTAAAATCTTTTAGATCTGCTTTAGCTACGCCCCGATTATAGTAAGCTAGCGCATTATTAGGATTAATTTTAACGGCTAGATCGTAGTCAGAGATCGCGCCAGCTTTATCGCCTAAAGTTGATTTAGCTTTACCCCGATTGATATAAGCTTGGTCGAATTTAGGATTTAATTGAATGGCGCGATCGAGATCGGCCATTGCTCCTTTAGTATCTTTTAAATCTAACTTAATCGTCCCTCGATTGTAATAAGCTAAAGCAGATTTGGAATCGATCTCAATCGCTTTGTTCAAGTCCGCAATCGCTGCTTGTTTGTTCCCTGAATTAGATTTAATAGTCCCCCGATTGATATAAGCTTTAATATATCCCGGATCGATTTTAATTGCTTGAGTATAATCGGCAAGCGCGCCTGAAAGATCGCCCAAGTCAGATTTAACTAAGCCGCGACTATTATAGACTGGTGCGTAATTAGTATTAAGTTTAATCGCTTCATTATAGTCGCTAATTGCGCCCTGTTTATCGCCCGATCGCGATTTTAAAATTCCGCGATTCTGATAAATATAAGCCCCGGTTCGGTTCCGATGAATCAGATCGTCATAAATGGCGATCGCGGCTGAATACTGTTTGCGATCGCTAAAAATTTCTACTTTTTCATTCTGTAATGTCAGATCGTTTGGTTTCAGTTCGATCGCGGTATTAATTGCGGTAAGTGCCCGATCGTATTGCTTAGAACTTTTCAGAATTACGTGTTGATATTTCCAGAAATAGTAATAATTAGCCCGATCTTTAACTGGAACTGCGGCGATGGCTTTAGAAATCGCAACTTCCGCTAAATCCGATTTGTCAGCTCTTAATAGTGCTAAGGCTTTACCATAATTCCCGGTTAATACTGAACCTTTAATAATCGCGCGATCGAAAGCCGCTACCGATTTATCGTATTGAAAAGTTCGATAGAGTTGATTGCCATAAGCCAGCCAACGTTCGCCGCTATCGCCTTCCTGCGGCGATGCAATATTTTTCATCGCGGTAAATACAGCCTTACTATCTGTTTTATTTAATGAAGTAGAACTATTTTTAGCGATCGATAATAAGCGAGAATTGACTTGCAATCGATCGGCTAATCCTCTAAAAGTTTGAATCGATATCCCCAAACTTTGACCTAAAATAATCTTATCTGTGATTTCAGCACGTCCGTGAATGCCAATAACTTTACCCGCCGCATCGAATACCGGACCGCCACTCATGCCCCCATAACTAACACTACTATAAACTAAATCGTATCCATTAGAAAATGATTCTTTATTTTGAGTTGCTAATTGACCGAGTTCGCGATCGGTTGCCACTCCAGAATTAAGTTGCCATTGCCAAAGTGGACTATTAATATTCTGACGAGCTGGAAATCCACCGACGAAAACTAGCTCATCATTAGTTGAATTATATTCGGCAAGTTGCGCCAGCGGATAGTTATTATTACTACTAAATTTAATTACCGCCAGATCGTCAGCACCCGTGGCAACAACCGTACTGGTAAAATTATGAATATCTTGGTCATATGTAATAATTTTCGGATTGGGCAAGCGTTTTTTCGTATTCAGATTTTCGACGACATGTTTGGCAGTTAACACATAATAACTATTCCCCTCTTTAGCAATAATTACCCCCGAACCATTTTCACCACCAGCTTCAATTCTCACCGTCATTTGACGAGCTTGGTTATTCAGCTTGGCTAAATATCCCGTCGGCGTAACTTGACGTTGAATTTCTCCCTTCAAGCCCGAAAATTGATAGCCGTATAGAATATCTGGCTTGACTTGCACCAAGAAATTATAGACAGGAATCCCCCAATTAACAGTCCGATATTGAGCGGCAAGTCTCGCTAGCGGTTTACTCCCATCGTTGTAAGTATAGTTAGGTAAAATCGGTGCCGCACTGATAGTATTTATCCCTAAAAATTTACCCCGCTCGTCGATAATTGCCCCACCACTCATCCCCTGACGGATGCCTTTATTACCCTTCGTAATGGTGTAACCGATTTGCGTACCGTTATCGAAGGGAAGATCGGAAAGTTGCGATACTTGTCCGCTGGTAATCCCGATTTCTTTAGTATCGAAGGGAAATCCCGCACTATAAATGGTGCGCTCTGGCGCGAGGGGCGAACTCACATCCGATAAGTCAGCTAGAGTGTATTTCCGCTGGCTGGTAAATTGCAATAGAGCCAGATCGTATTTAGGATCGAATCCACCATCGATAGGTTTGGCGATGTATTTTTGCCCGTCAGGAGCTTGAATTTGGAACTGGCTAGCTCGCCTAGTGAGGTGAGCGTTAGTCAGTACGAGGTAGGTATTACCTTTTTTAGCAATTAAGACACCAGAGCCGCCATTATTCGCCGAGGTGACGCGGACGGTAATATTTTTAGCAGTTTGTCGAACTTCTTGGGGGCTGGGGAGTTCGGAATCGGTAATTTGGGCGATTCTACCATCTGGGGTATCGGTGCGATCTAAGCTCAAGGCTGGAGGCACGAACAGGAGGGTAGTAAGTAGGATGACGATCGTTTTCATTGGTGTGGAGGAAGATGAAAATGTAATATATTCTATTTTGGGCTGGCTGTGGTGTTTAATGCAGATAGATCGATCTAATCTTTAACAATAGACATCCTGCGAGAGTAAGAGCTAGATCGCGATCGGTAATAATGAAACCTGACTTTTATCTTCGATCGATCGACACCCCAAAATCGATCGAGATAATTGAAGCAAAAAGATCGATCGGTTCATCACAGCAATGGCAGCGATCGAGTTGATGCTAAAATTAGCTGATTAGTTAGCACGATCGCCCTTACCTAATAAGTCAATTTCCCCACGATGATTTTGCAAAAAACTTTTTAGATTCGTTATTGTCGCCCTATGGCTCAGTGCAATCATCTTACAAAATTTCTAGTGAGGTGCGATATGTCGATATTTATTTTCAACCACAAATCGATAATTGCCATCTGGAGTCTCTAGGACTATTGGCTCAGTTTGTACGTGAATCGCTTGTCATCGAACCGTTTCGGAATTCAGTAACGCTGATGCAAATTAAAAGCTGCATCTCTAAGTTATTCGATTTGCATTTGACACTAGTTAAGGAAGCAAAAAAACAAAAACAACCAGAACCTGAAGATGATACGCTGCCCAAACTCTGGATTTTAACGCCCACTTTATCCGATCGGTTACTAGCAAGCGTAGGTGCTAGATTGGAGCTAGAACGATCGGGCACACACTCCCATTATCCGCCACATCAAGGTTAGAGCCAATAAAAGTTATTTCGATGGGGATGTTCTCTACTGGAGTACTCGCAAAGGCACACATCCTGAACTGCCACATCAAGTGTCACGCTTACTGAAGCGACATCAG
>NZ_JANPLS010000274.1:0-2214 GCF_031422475.1 Chamaesiphon sp. VAR_48_metabat_403 | reverse complement strand
AATACCGTCCAATTTTTGGCAGTCTCACGCGATATTACCGAGCGCAAACAATTAGAGTTACTGACCAACAAACAAACCCAAGCTCTCCAAAATCTCAATTATTCGTTACTCTTGGCACAACAGCAGTTAAAAGACCGCAATCAGGAACTCGATGCCTTTGTGTACACTGTTTCTCACGATCTCAAAGCTCCGCTGCGATCGATCTCCAATTTATCAGAATGGATCGAAGAAGATCTCCAAGATCGACTTCAAGAAACCGAACGATCGCAATTTGCCCTCTTGCGCCAACGAGTCCACCGGATGGATGCGCTCATTTACGGACTATTGCAATATTCGCGAGTCGGCACCCAAGAATTGGAAATCGAACTCATCGATATTAACAAACTCGTCACCGAAACGCTCGATTCGCTCGATCCGCCTGCTAGTCTGACGATCGAAATCAACTCGCGACTCCCAACTTTAGCCACCAAGCGGATCTTACTAACTCAGATTTTCGCCAATCTCCTCAGCAATGCGATCGAGCATCGCGATCGATCTGACGGTCGAATCGCAGTCGGTGTCGAAGATCTGGGCGATTTTTATCGATTCTCGATCGCTGATGATGGCCCCGGCATTCCTTCGCGCGAAGACCGCCTGCGAATTTTTGATATGTTTCGGACGCTCAAACCCAGCATGTCTACTAAAAATACAGGCATCGGTCTGGCGTTAGTCAAAAAAATTGTCGAAGGCGAAGGCGGTCGCATCTGGGTCGCCGAAGATGCCGCTTCCGCACTGCTTTCAGGTGCCTGTTTTTATTTTACCTGGCCGAAGTGAGGCTTTAGGTATTAGGCTTTGGGCTTTAGGTATTAGGCTTTGGGCTTTAGGTATTAGGTATTAGGTGTGGGATTAGTCGATCGATTATTTGCCAATTTGAGCAGCCTCACATCGTAATAGCGGCGGCTAGAGCTTTCATTGCTTTGCTAGCGGCATCAATCTCGCGATCGCATTGTTTGAGTTGGTGGCGATCTTTGAGATACTGAGGGTCATTGTATCCAAACCAAACTTGTCCTTGAGCATCTTGCCATAGTAGTGCTTTCATCGGTAGATCGATTCCCACATTTTGATTGCACTGCATCAATGGTGTGCCAGTTTTAGCATTACCAAAAATGAATAATCGAGTCGGACGGAGTTCCAATTTAACTGATTTAGCATTCGCAGCATGGTCTATTTTCGCAACCAAAACTAAATTACGTTCTTTTAATAAACTTTCGATCCGAGCTGTTGTCTCTTCAATACTAAAATTACTTTTGAGCTGAATTAAGCCATTCGATCGATCGCCGGATATCATTGATTTTAATTGCTGTGACTGAGGGCGGGCGGTCACTTGTAAGGAACCAATCGATAGTAATAATAGTCCAGTTAGTCCTAATATTGAAAGTCTGATTAAGCGATCGAATATATTCATAGTGCTCCAATTTATATTTGATTAGTAAAATATTGTAATCATGCCTAAGCTTAATCCTGATATAAACAACCAGGAACAAGCACCTAAAAGAAGTGGCTTCAATCCAGTTTCTTTCATCTTAGAGATATTTGTTTCTAGTCCCATTGCAGCTAGTGAGATGGTCAGCAAGAATTGATTTCCTTGGGTGACTATTTCTTTGAGTGCAGGCGGAAATACTGAAAAGCTATTTAGGACGACTAGGATGATGAAGCCGAAAACAAACCACGGAATTGGCAATTTAACAGCTTTTTTTGATTCAGTTGCTTGACTGGCTGATAATGTTCCTAATCCTAATAACATTGGGATCAGAAATATCACTCGCGAAAGTTTAGAAATTGTGGCAATTTCACCACTCTCGCTGCCCTTTTGAGAAGCCGCCGCCACAACTTGAGCAACATCATGAATTGAGACTCCACACCATAGTCCAAATTCGCGGGGACTAGTTTGGAATAGCAGATCGAGTAATGGGTATAACAACATTGATATTGTCCCAAATAATGTGACGATCGTCACTGCATAAGCTACAGCTTCATCAGTAGCTCTAACCACACTATTTGTTGCCAACACCGCAGACGCGCCACAAATCGAGGTGCCTGCGGCGATTAATTGAGCTAACTTGCGATCGACTCCCAAATGCGCCCCAAACCAACAGGTAAACATAAATGCGCTAACTAGAGTAACTAGCACGATCGTTAATCCTGTTAAACCAACTGAAAATACTTGGACAAAGC
>NZ_JANPLS010000273.1:0-3452 GCF_031422475.1 Chamaesiphon sp. VAR_48_metabat_403 | reverse complement strand
CGCAAATTCGCTTAAATTAAAATCAGGATGATGTCGCCTAGTCAAATAGGTTAAGCGTTCTTTTTGACCGAGAGTACTAGTTGCAAAATGCAGCTTACCATTGCCAAAGTAAGCTTCCCAAGTTATCGAAGCATCTAACGGATCTCTGACAATCAGTTGTCCCGATAATTCTTGTTGGATGATATCTTTTAATGCTTCAACAACTCTAGTCATCGCTGGTATTGGTATATTTTAACTAATTTTGTCGAGCTAAGATGGTTCGACTTTACCGCAGGTTGAATATTTTGAATAAACAGCAAATATACCTCGCCCGCTCTTGATGTATTAAATAGTTAGTAAGGACTTATTTAACAGTAATAAAATAAACTACATATTTCACCAGATAGATTGGCAACTGGTGGTAAGTATGATTGGTGAATTTACGTAGACGAGTGGGATCGCTCTCTATCTAATATGCCCACGAACGAGGCGATTTACACATGCGATCGATTATCGAGATTATCTAGTAGTTGGCGCAGTTAATGGGGATATTTAGATCTGACAAAGTAGTGACTCAATCGTAATCACCAAGGCGGTTTGGATGGAAACATGTTGACTTGCCAGACAGTCATCAATCTTAACTATCGAATGGTCAAACAATTCCCCGAATGAACAAAATTCAACAGTGGCTCAAACCTACCACGAACCGCCCTCAAATCGATCGAATGGCGGAAATTGAAGTTCTGGGCGATTGCGTTGCAAACGTCTCTTGCACTGCCTTACAGCCGCTAGAACCAAATCAAAATCGTCACACGTTCGATCTCAAACCAGCACTATCGATATTACTAACAGCTAGTTTTGTGCTGCTAGTTGGCATCGCACCTGGAAATACTCAAACTCAAGAGCGCAAGCCAAATCGCACTATTACAGCCAGTGGTAAAGGTATTGTTACTATCCCTACTACCATCGCGCAAATTCGCCTCGCGATCGAAGTTTCGGGCAAAACTCCGACTGGCACCCAACAGGAAGCCGCCAAACGGGCAACGCAGGTACTAAACTTTTTAAAAACCCAACAAATAGAGAAGCTTCAAACCACAGGCATTACTCTCAATCCGAATTATAATTATCCCCCTAACGCTACTCCGAAACTGACTGGCTATACCGCCACCAATAGTATTAGTTTTCGGGTGACAAACGAACGTGCGGGGGCGATTCTCGATGCTGCTGTTAAAAATGGTGCGACGCGGATTGAGGGGGTAAATCTGGTTGCTAGCGAGCAGGCGATTTCTACCGCGCAACTTCAGGCTCTCAAACAAGCAACTCAAGACGCACAGCGTCAAGCCGATGCTGTACTAGAAGCCCTAAGTCTCAAACGCAAGGAAGTCATCGGGGTTAGAATCGATAGCGCATCTAATCCGGTACCGATTGTGATGTCGCAAGCCGCATTCAGCGACAGGGCGAGTAAGCCCGCTCCGACGACTCCAGTTGTTGGTGGCGAACAACAAGTTGAAGCAGCGGTGACGCTGGATATTGGTTACTAAGTTAGTGAATAGTGGATAGATCTGTAGGTTGGGTAGAGCAAGGCGAAACCCAACACACTCAATCTCCAGTTATTTAAAAGTTGCCATAATCTTTGGTGTTGGTTAATTGTGCCCATCTTGCCGATAAAAATCGAGCGTAATCGATCGGCACTAATCCATAAGCTCCAACAGAATAACCATCATTTACTTCAACTAATAAAGTTTTACCGCTGGCTGTCAAGCCAAAATCGAGCGCGTAACTGGCTGGTGCCGATATATATGCAGCTACCGCAGCTTTAATAATATTCGGATCGAAATGTAAGCCCCAATCGCCTCGATATCGACGAACATCGAGGATTTCTTTATACCTAACAAAACATCGCCATTCTGCTAAAAAATTAACTGGTTCGGAACACCAAATTTCAGTATCTTGGAGTTCGTCTCCGCAACCAATAAGATCTTTAGGGCTGTTGATTACTCTACCTTTGAACTTCTTAAATTCTTGTGCTGGCTTAATAAATATGTTCCAAAATTCGGGATGTTTGGCGATATAATTGACATTCGATCGCCATAACTTGCGATCGAGAAACTTCTCTAACTCTGGTGGATAATTAATCTCTACAGGTGGTTCGATCTTGAGTGCGATTAAGGCTTTGTGAATATCATCGCCAAAGCCGACTACTAATGAATCTGGTTCTAAATCGGTTAAATTATCGATAGATTCACATGGCATTATTTCCCAGCCCATTTGCCTAAAGCCTTCATAAGCCACCGCAAAATTAGCACTGGCAAATTCTCGATCGGTATTATAGCGGATATAAACTTCCATTAGATTTATAGCAGTCCTAAATTATTTGTGAGCTGCGAGTTGGGTGTTATTTTAACCGCAGAGGCGCAGCGATTTGCGCTCGTCGGGTTTCCCGACGGTTTAGCAAATAAAGACAGAGAGCGCAGAGAGAAGAACAAGAATTATCATAAATCATTTAAAATTACTATATTAATTAAGAAGTAGGGGCAATTCATGAATTGCCCCTACTTCAGATATCAACTATTATCTAATTAATTCTGAAGTTGTAATTCTCCGACTAACTTAGCCAGCTTTTCTTCACTAACGTGATAGACTTCTCCGCAAAAATCGCAGGTAGCTTCAGCACCTTTATCGGTGGCGATCATATCCTGAAGTTCGTCAGTTCCTAATAATTTGAGTGCGCCTAACATCCGTTGCTCGGAGCAAGGACAGTCAAATTTTAGCTCCTTTTCATCAGGAAAGATTTTGAGATCTAAATCGCCTAAAAGTTCCTCTAAAATCTCTGGTAAATCTTTCCCAGATTGTAGCAAGGGCGTAAAACCTTGCAAGCCGCTGACTCGCGATTCTAATAGCGTTACTAATGACTCATCTTGTGCGGCTTTTGGTAAAACTTGAATCAAGATGCCGCCCGCAGATTGGACGCTGTGAGTATTCATCGATACTCCTAATACCAACGCCGAAGGAGTTTGCTCGGAGCTAAATAAATAGTTAGCCACATCGTCGCCAACTTCGCCCGATACTAACTCGACAGTACTAGAATACGGGCGACCATAGCCCAAATCTCGAAACACATAAACAAAACCTTCACTGCCGATCGCACCACCGACATCTAGTTTACCAGCCGCATTGAGCGGTACTTCGATATAAGGATTATTGACATAGCCTCGGACGGTACCATCTACCCCAGCATCTACCATTAACCCACCTAAGGGGCCATTTCCTTTGAGCCGGAGATTGACGCGGGCAAATTTGGTTTTCATCCCCGATGTTAGCAGCAATCCCGCCGTCATCGCCCGTCCGAGCGCGTCTGTGGCTACTGCGGAGAGTCGATGTCTAACTCTGGCTGTTTCGGTGAGGCTGGTGGTAATTGCCCCTACTGCTCGAATTCCCCCACCTGCTGCTGTTGCGCGAATCAGTCGATCGGT
>NZ_JANPLS010000272.1:0-2502 GCF_031422475.1 Chamaesiphon sp. VAR_48_metabat_403 | reverse complement strand
GAGGAATTGCACCCGTAAATTACGAACATCCAGGACGGGAGATCGATCGGCCATAGGTAGATCTAAAATGAGAGTCGATTTAACTAAGATAGCTCTATCTTACGCTATCGATCGGTACAAGTTACGACGATCGATTTCTACTAAATTATGGCAATACTGTAACATATCGATCGATAGTAAATCGGATTTATAATGGTATGTCGCCAGTCGAACGGGGCACATTCAGATCGATCGCGCTGTCACTATTAGCTAGACGACAAGTTTTCAACAGCAGAAAAATTCATGATTGGAATCCTCGCTGTATTATCAGTCTCTGCTGCGGCTGGAATGCGAATCGCACTTCCACTGTTGGTAATCGGATTAATTCAAAGTGACATGTGGCAACGGGTACCGATCCTCGATCGATTGCCACCTCAAGTTGTCATTGCCGTACTTACAGCTTGGACGCTGCTCGAACTATTCGTCTCCAAGCAACTCTGGGGACAGCGACTTTTGCAGTTCGTCGAACTAGTATTCAGCCCGCTAGTGGGTGCTGTCATGGCGATGGCGGTATCTAGAATCTTGCAACTTCAACCAACCCACCTCATCTGGATTTTCGGCGTGGTAGGAGGCTTAGTCGCGCTAGTATTGCAACTAGTCAAAGTTGGCTGGTTTTACCGACTCAAAGGATTACCCACCTGGGCAGTGCTCTTAGAAGATGTCTTGTGCGTGTTATTAGTGCTGTTTGCCTTCAAAGCACCAAATTCTGGCGGTTTAATTGCTTTGTTACTATTGTGGCTGGCAATTCGCAGTTCCCAAAGTTGGTATCGGTGGTATAAGGGGGGAGTGAGGAGTGAAGAGTAAGAGTGTGGGGAGACGGGGAGATATTTCCTAAAGCCTAAAACCTAAAGCCTAATTACTAGCATAAATGAAAAACCCTTGCCCAATTAGATAGGGAATAAACTACATTTATTTAGGGAGATCGAGCTATGTCACTTCAAACATTCAGAGCGATCTGTGCGGCGATAATACTGGCAATCGGATTGATGCCGATCGAGCGTAGTCTGGCTGCATCGCCTTCACAATCTTCAGTGCTGACGAGATCGCAAAAAATCGCTCAAGCACCTACTCAAGAGCAATTAGACCGCCAACGCGAAGCCGAACGAGTACTCAAGGATGGCGAACAGTTACGGCAAGATGTACAGAATAATAATTACCATAACAACAACAGAGATATCGAACGTCAGGTAGGAGAACAAGTCAACAAAGTGCGCGAATCTGGGAGCGATCCGCAAAAAGTCCGCGAAGCCGATGCCGAATTAACGAGATTGCGCCAGCAAAATAATCGTCCTAACTATTACTACGATCCGTTTTACCCCTACTACACTACCCCCGCACCGATAATTTTCACGCCGATTTATAGCACCGAGCCGACATCAACCTCAACAGATCGCAATTCTAGCAGCAGGGATAATACTCCCAGCAACACCCAGATTTTAGGATCGATCGGACTTAAAGATGGAGCCATCTCGCCCGGTATTGGCATCCGCTACAATAATATCGGCTTTGAAATTGGCGGAATTTTTAACCAGGATAGTTTGCCACGATCGGTTAATAATTTTTCCCTACCTAGTAATTTTTTCTTCACCGATCTCGGTCTTAAAAAGCTCAGTCCCCAATGGGGTGCTGATGTCTTGGGCTTTGTAGATGTTGCGCCGCGCGTGGCTATCTACGGTAGTGTCGGCGTGTATTTCCAAAGCCAAGCGCGAATCGCTCAGTCGCTAGCCACTAGCGAACTCTACAAACAAACTGACGAGAATAATGTCACTGGCGCGGTTGGCGGTGGAGTAACCTACAGCCCTGGAAATGGTGTCAGCGTGGGGTTGGGATATCATTCCCTCCGTGGTATCACCGCTCGATTGGGCATTAGTTTCTAGCTCGATTGTCGTGACTAACCAATGCTGCTTTTGACGCATTTACACGTCATTTGTTATAAAAATATACAATTTGTTTGTTTGGTAACAAAAAATCGGGTTTTTACTGGTTACCATTAGGGTATACCCATTAAATTTACGGGTGTACTCATTCTTGTAATCGATCGCTTAATTATCGATCGGCAGTGTACTACCTTGTTTCGGCTAACTATCTCAAATTACTTGGAGATTAGAAAATGTCACTATCAAAAGGCATAGAAATTCATTCGCTCACATCAGCTCAAGCGGGTACGGTTCAATTTTATACTCCACAAGCTAGCCATGAAACGATGTTGGTACAAATTCCTGCCAACACAATCGATGATATGTTCGTGCATAAGTATCAAACCGATCGCTTGATGGTGGTACGGGGGAGTTTTTTTTTGGTAGTTTTACACGATGGTAAATATCAATATATTCCCTTAAACGATCGCGAACCCAAAGTAGTAACTATTCCCCCGATGGTACCCCACTCAGCCATCAATCTCACTGACGAACCATGTATGTTAGTCAATGCTCTCACCCGTCATGGACAACCCCACCCATTTGA
>NZ_JANPLS010000271.1:0-19846 GCF_031422475.1 Chamaesiphon sp. VAR_48_metabat_403 | reverse complement strand
CTTTGCATCACCAGCAGCGGTTTCTAACCGCTGAGGTTATGAGTAGCAATTTAGGTTAAATCTAGTAAAAGTCTAAGTATCGATCGTTGCCTTTTAAAATTTGGCACGATCGTCCCAGGAGTGAAGATGTATGCGGCGCAGAGAAGTAATTTTGGCAGGTTTTGGCGCGATCGGGTCGATCGCTTATGGTTGTCGAGACGGACAATCGGGCGAACGATTTGCCCAGTCACCAACAGAAATATTACAGGCAACTGCCGCCCAAAAGACTGGCACAACCGATCCTGCTCGGTATCTCCAGCAGTTATCAGCACCAAAATTCCAACCCGGTCACACCCTACCCCGATTGAGTCGATTTGGGTGGACGCTGCCTTTTGAAGCTAGAGTCGAACTCGCAGATCGTTGGGGCTACGCGCTGGAATGGGGTAATTATGCCACGATCGAAGGCGTACAAAAAGCACTCGCCGATCCTAAAAGCGATGAAGCTAAAGTCATGGCTCTAGCTGCTTCTCAACCAAATCGGTATCCGCTGGCAGTCATTCTCAGCCGCGACTTGCCAGCCACGCCCAAAACTCTGTGGCTGCATAACGATCTCGGCGAATTAGTCGATGGTCGCCAAATCTGGAGTCCAGAGGCTCCAGTTGAGGCATTAAAAGAGTCAGCGCGGCTTCGCGCCGAACCATTGCGGATGATTCGCCAAAAAGCCCCAATTGCAGTGGTTCTTAATGGTGGCGAATATGGTCTTCAGGTCTTAGGCGGAGTTCAAAAATTTGCCGCCCAAGATCCCAAGGTCGTCGCCGCTAAGGGCAAGCGTGAGTGGTTCGATTATATTTCCGATCGCAAAGCGTATCAAGAATCCTTTATCGCTAAAGCCGTCCGTCAAGCCGTACCGAATCGTCGGCCTTATGTTTATTATCCGGCTGATAGCAATCCTCATCACGATCGCTATTGGGGCTGGCGAGATTGGTGTTACGACTATAAATACATGAGAAATATTACCGACTACCCCAGTAGCTCGACCTATTTTAAGGAGTTTAATAGCGGATGGACTGGTAATATGGATATTCTCACCGAAGTGCTCAACTCTGTGGGTCAACAAATTAAATTCGGCGATCTGCTTTCTTATAACTGGGTTTGTAGTGGATGGGTACGCGCGGATAAGAGTCCTGTCTTCGGCGAAATCGATCGCTATATGGGTTTCTTGAAGTGCTACTACATGACTGGGACGATCGGCTGTATTGCGGGGTATTTCGATCGGCCCGAAGGTGATGGATTTGCAGCTTCATTCGATGCCGATCGTCCACCAAACTGGCTCCAGCAGATAGTTGTATTAGGTCGCGTTCATGCTTTATTCAGTTATTTAGAAGATTACCTCCGCCAAGGAGATTTGCTACCTGGCCCAATTAAACATATTTGGTCGAAAGATACGCCTGCTTATGAGTTCCCCAGCGCAGATCCCGATGTTCGCGTCGTGGTTCGCAAGCACCGTCAAAAACCAACCTGGTCGATGGTGGCTTGGGCTGCGGCTGGAAAGTCTCGATCGGCAACCGTCACCATTCCGCAACTAGGACGCGTGGAATTAATCGCTCGTCCGACTGGCAGTACTTATACGGCAAAAATTGTCGATAACCAAATCAAATTAACCTGGATCGATCGACAAGAAATTCAAGTTTGAAATTGGTAAATATTCGATCGATTTTCATAATTACTAATTCACAAAATCTAAAAACCAGCAGCAGATTGCTTTTAGCATCTTTAGAGATCGAAAATCGATCCTACAATCAAAAGTATGAACAAAACTTTTATCGACCAACTATTTACATTCCTTGGGACTCCCTACGGAATTATTCTTGTAGCCTTCGGTTTGCTGGCGATCGTTAAAGCTACCAAGGATCGACCTACTGGATGGCTATTATTTAGTTTCTGTTGTTTTGCAGCGTCACTTAATAAGTACAAAGATCAATGGATTCGAGAAGCACCACAATTAGTGTTCCCGCTACAACAAATTCGGGCTTTTGGTAGGCCATTAGCAATTGTTTTGCTCATTTTACTACTGCTACTGGCATTCCAAACCCAAAGCAATTGGCGGCGATGGATAATTCCGCCAGCAATTAAATATTTAGCCTACGTACAGGCTGCTATTTTCGCCAAGACGATCCTCTATGGCGACCAAGAATTTGCCATTATTTCGGCATTGACATTTGGGGGAATTTTAGTCATGCTCCAGCGGGGGCCAGGAAGATGGCTGGCAGATGACAAAAATTTCCATCTGGCAATTAAATCGATAGCTGTAGCAGGCTTAATTTTTGTCGTTGTCAATACCTATCAATATATCCTTAATCCTCAAGCTATTACTTTTACCCAAGGTCGTTTTCTAGGAACTACAGGTAATCCTCAACACGCAGGCGTACTATTAGCGGCAACAATTCCGTGCTTAATGTTTTTGATTCAAGGTATCCCAAACTGGACTTTTACTAAAAATTTCTGGAGCGCACTACTGCTGGCGACGATTTATTTTCTGTTACTTAGTGGTTCGCGAACAGGGATTCTGATGGGTGTGGTTTCAATTTTATTCTTTTATAGAAATAATGGCAAAGCTTGGTTTCAAGTAATATTATTTCTGGCTCTAATTGCCGCTATAGTAGTGCCGTTCTTACAGCCAGAAAATTTAAGTGCGTCATCAACCGGGATCGGTACAAATGTGAGCGATCGCTTTACATCTACCAGCAATACTCGTGAAGTTGTCTGGAATGGACTGTTAGAGACTTTTATGAACAACATATTATTCGGAGCACCTCTCGCACAGGGCGGTCGATTGGGTTATGGTGAAAACTCTTGGCTTTCTGTGGGTGCTGCCCTTGGTTTAGTCGGATTCATTCCGATGGTGATGATGGGATGGGAGTCTGTGAAGATGATCTTGCAACTAAATCAGTTAGCTAATCGAAATTCATATTATTTTTTCCAGAGTAGTGCGGTAATTGCTGGATTAGGATCGTTGCTAGTTGGTAGTTGTTTTGAAGCGTTCTTATTAGGGAATATTACATTTTCGCTGCTAGCATTCTTGACTTATTTGATGATGGGTGGCTATTTACTCGAAGTCGATCGATTCCGTACTTATCATGCCAGCATTGAAGAAGAATACGTTGAAGATGTTGGGATATATCAGTGAAAATTTTACATGTAATTCCTTCAGTCTCTCCGGCCAGAGGGGGAACGAGTCGAGCGGTTTTAGATATGGTGCGCGCCTTAGTAGCTAGCGGCATCGATGCTGAAATTGCTACCACTAACGATGATGGCGATAATCTGCTCGATGTGCCACTAGGTAAGTCTATTATCTACGATCGAGTTCCGACTTACTTTTTCTCTCGCTTCTCGCCCCAATTGCCAGCAGTACGAGAATTTGCATTTTCAGGATCGTTTACAACTTGGTTATTTCAAAATATTACCAAGTACGATCTAATTCACGTTCATGCCTTATTTTCCTATACTTCTACCGTCGCAATGTCGCTCGCTCGGCTTAAAGGTGTGCCGTACATCACCACGCCACACGGTCTGTTGTGTGAATGGTCGCTCCAACAAAGCGCGCAGAAAAAGCAAGCTTATCTCAAGTTAATCGAACGAGCCAATCTCGATCGCGCTCGTGCCATCCATGTTACCTGCGAGCAAGAACGGGATGATGTTGCTGCTTTAAATTTAAAATCGCCTACCTCGATTCTCCCATTGGCTCTAACCGAGATGCCAGTGGCAATCCCCGATGCTGCCAATCTCCTGCGGCAAAGTTTGAATTGTCCCGCAGACGAACCGATTATTCTATTTTTAGCGCGACTGCATTATAAAAAGGGTCTAGATTATCTAATTCCCGCGCTCTGTCAGCTCAAAGATCGCCGTTTTACTTTGGTAATTGCTGGGACTGGTACGCCAGCTTATGAAGCCGAAATTCAGGCTTTATTAAAAACTACTGGGATCGAAAACCGCACTCGGATGGTGGGTTTTGTGGAAGGAACTCAAAAAGATTTATTAATTCAAGGTGCCGATCTATTTGCCCTCACCTCTCACTCCGAAAATTTTGGGATTGCTGTTTTAGAAGCTTTAATTATTGGTACGCCCGTTTTATTAACCCCTGGTGTCGGTTTGGCTAGTGTCGTACGCGATAACAATCTCGGTTATGTTGCAGATTTAAATATCGATGCCATCGCGCAGGCTCTCGATCGACATTTAAGCGATCCCTATCGATCGAAATTGATGGGAGAACGCGCGCGCCAATTTGCGATCGCCAACTATGATTGGGATAAAATTGCTGTAGATCTGATTCGAGTTTATCAGGAGATCGCGATCGTCGCACCAGATGGTCTGACTATCGATCGCCAAAATATTGTGTGAGCTAGACAATTACAGATGAAGATCGAATCTATTACCCCACTTATTTTAACTTATAATGAAGAGCAAAATATCGATCGAACGCTTCAACAACTGACATGGGCGCGGCAAATTATTATTATTGATAGTTTTAGTACCGATCGAACTCTAGATATTATCGCCGCTTATCCTCAAGCAAAAGTCGTTCAACATAAGTTTGAATCTTTTGCCAATCAATGTAATTTTGGACTATCGCAAATAGAATCTGAGTGGGTACTGTCTATCGATGCAGACTATACTCTCAGTCAAGAACTGATTGATGAAATATCGGCTTTGTCAGATTCTATCGATATTAATGCTTATAGTGTTCCGTTTAAATACTGTGTTTATGGCAAGCCGCTACACGGTACTTTATATCCAGCTCGGAAGGTTTTATATCGCAAAGATAAAGGTACTTATGAAAATGACGGTCATGCTCATCGTGTAAGCATTAATGGTGAGGTTAGATCTCTCAAACATGTCATTTATCATGACGATCGTAAACCCCTCAGTCGGTGGTTGTGGGCGCAAGATCGGTATATGGTTATCGAGTCTAAAAAACTGTTAGAAACGCCCGATCGCGAATTGAGTTGGGGCGATCGGATTCGCAAGCGCAAAGTATTGGCTCCATTTATTATTTTAATCTATTGCTTGATTGTTAAAGGTGGGATTCTCGATGGTTGGCAGGGTTGGTACTATGCCTTTCAAAGAATGCTAGCCGAATTGTTGCTATCAATTCATATTATCGAAGCCGAGTATCTGCGCTAGAGCTAACTTACATCTTTATCTGCTGCTAAAACAGCATCGGGGATCGCAGCGATCTTTCGCTGTTTAATCGGTTGGGCGGGATTTCCGGCGTAAACTGTCATCGGATCGAGCGATCGACCTGTGACGCTGCCCAAACATAGCACGGCACCATCGCCCACTGTTACTCCCGGTCCGATCGTCGCTTTAGCGGCAATCCAGCAACCTGAGCCAATGTGAATGGGTAAATCTTTGAGATCGAAAGTAGGGCTGCTCCAATCGTGATTGCCAGTACACAGATATACACCTTGCGATATGCAGGTTTGAGTATCGATCGTTACCATTGCGACATTATCGATCCAACAATCTTCTCCCAGCCAGACAAAATCGCCAACGACTAACCGCCACGGAAATTTAATCTTCAACCCTGGTTTGATGCGTACCCCTTCACCAATCTGTGCGCCAAACCAACGGAGTACGGTACATTTGAATCCAGAACCGACGATCCAATGGCTCTTAACAATCGGTAAACCTAAGTAATACCAAGCAACCTGCTGCCACAGCGGCGCACCAGGAGAATATTGACCCACAGTATATCGATCTAATCGCATAGTCGTAATTTCCTCACCCTAATTTGTTCGCAGATATTAATTATCCCCGATAAGATTTGATTCGGGGTTAGTAGACAGAGTTGATGGGGGAATAATATAGTAAGATGTCAAAATCTAAGAAGTATATCGATTTTTCGGTAGCTTAACCCCCCTTTTCCGCTCGAAGCCTGGTGTTAGCACCAAATTTTTCATCTTGACAGCACAAAAGCAGCCAGAAAGTTGTCGCGAATTTTAGTTGTTTATCTAAATAATCGGGGTACTATATTTATAAATCTTCTGTAATTCTGACAGTTTTAGACCGATCGATGAAAGATGTATAATCCGATTCATTGACTACCTTGGTTCGATCTGCCGTGCAACAAGACTGATGAAAAATAATGGCTGCATTTATTAAGCATTCCTCCCCACAAGTTAGCGATATGCCTTCCTCTACCAAAATCGATATCATTCAAACTCGTCCGATTCCCTGGAAAGATTATCCTCTTGTTGAAGAACGTCAAGATAGTGAGCTTCTGAAAAAATACACCCCGATCGACCTCAAAATTATCAATCAGTTTTTTCCACCGGATTATGCGGCTACAGGTCAGCTAATCGAAGAATTAGCTCATCATCTCCGACCTTTTGGGCGGGTAGAGGTGTTTACCAGTCAACCCTCTTATGCGTTCGAGCGAGATGATTCGCCTCGGACAGAAAATCATGAGTCTTTAAGGATTCGCCGTTCTCAAGCAGCTCGCTTTTGGCCCCAACGGATTCGGGGCAAAGCTGTTGCTGGCGTAATATTCTTCATCCGTACCGCGCTGCATCTCCTCCGTCATTCCAAGCAGCAGGGGATCGTCGTCCTGACTACCGCACCGCCATTTTTGCCGTTACTTGGCTATCTACTCAGCCGGATCTGCAATATTCGTTATGTGTGTTTGCTGTACGATCTGTATCCAGATATCGCGATCGAGTTAGATGTCATTAAAAAACATCATTGGTTAGTCAAGGTTTGGAACCGCTTAAACTGTCTGACCTGGCAACATGCTGAGGCAATTATCGTCCTCAGTGAGAATATGAAAGAGCGGATTGTCGCCAAACAACCAGGCATCGAGGACAAAATTACCATTATTCCGAGCTGGGTCGATCCCGAACAGATCGTCCCCAGACCAAAGCATGAGAATTGGTTTGCACGGGAACACGATCTAGTCGAACCGTTTACAGTGTTATATTCGGGCAACATGGGTCGGTGTCACGACATGGACACTCTTTTCGATGCGGTGACCCTCCTACGAGATACGCCGATCCGGTTCGTGTTTATCGGTAGTGGTGAAAAGCGCAAGCAATTTCAGCAGTCGGTGACGGAGATGGGTTTGACAAATTGTTTGTTTTTACCTTATCAATCCCGCGAAAATTTACCTTATTCACTGACAGCTTGCGATGTCTCGATCGTTAGTGTCAGTGCGGGGATGGAAGGCTTAGTCGCTCCGAGTAAGCTCTATTCGGCGTTAGCATCCGGTCGTCCGATCGTCAGTATTTGTCCTGCCAATTCTTATCTAAATGGGGTGTTTGCTGAAGCTAATTGCGGCACTACCGTGCGGAATGGGGAGAGTCAAGAGCTAGCGGCATATCTACATCGGTTGAGTCAAAATCCTCGGATGGCGAGCGAATTAGGTCGATCGGGTCGCGAATTTTGCCGCAAAAATTATACTTCTGAAAAAATTGCCAGAGATTATCTGACATTATTTCAGTCGATCGAATCGGTCGATTGTCAGCAGCGCGCGAAACGCGCATAGCAGATCGCGATCGACGATGAACAAAAAGTAGTAGGGGTAACTCATGAAGCGGTATCTGCTAAGGCAGAGGCTTCGCCAACGCAGCCGGGAGGTTTTCTCCCGGATTATGCGAGACAGCGACGCATCGAACGGGAGGTTCCCTCCCGTTTGTGTGCGTCAAGACAAGACAGCGGCGGTTTTATTCGGAGGGAACCTCCGAATAAAAAAACCGACAAGACATTACCCCTACTACTTTTTGTTCATCCACCAGCTACCTTGACAAAATTAGCGAGAATTTGCAGACCAGTTGTAGAAGACTTTTCGGGATGAAATTGCACTGCCATCACGTTATCTTGAGCGATCGCGGCGGTGACAGTTTGGGTGCCATGAGTAACGGCGGCGGCAGTAGTTGATGGCGAACTCGGATCGACATAGTAAGAATGGTCGAAGTAGACCCACGCAGCGGTGTCTATTTGCTCCCACAACGGACAAACTGACTGAACGAACTGAATTTGATTCCAACCCATTTGGGGAATGGTTAGATGGGGTTCTGGCTGGAACTTACGGACGATGCCAGGAATAATGCCTAAGCCAGCTTGTATTCCTTCATCGGATCGATCGAATAAAATCTGTAATCCCAGACAGATGCCTAAAAATGGTTTGCCGCTGGCAATAATATCTTTGAGGGGTTGCTCTAAATCGCGATCGCGAATTTTCTTGACGGCGGGATCGAATGAGCCGACTCCTGGTAACACAATTGCATCGGCACTGGCTAATTCTGATGGGAGATGGGTAATTAACGGTTCGGCACCAGCATGTTGCAAGCCTTTGCACACTGAGTGCAAGTTGCCCATATCGTAGTCTACAACGGCAATTTTTAGCATGGCACAGAAGCGGTTGCTGGATTTAAACTATATTCGGCACGGAAGTTGGATTTGGATCGGGAAGCTGGGGACGAACGCACAGGTAGTATAAGCCACCAAATAACGGAATTAAGGAGATTATTTTTACCAATTGAGGGTTGCTAAAATTCCGGCGATCGATATCGTCGTTAATTAGTACGGGTAGGAGTAATGACAATAAGCAAAAATCTAAACTCATGACGTGAATGAATCGATTAGTTTGCCATTGTTGGCTAAAATCGAGCCAATCTCCTTGACCGATCCCGTAACCGAGCAGGACGATTGTAGCGATCGTTAAAGCGATCCCCAACCACCGCGAATCAACTACCTTAATGATACCACGACGCGCGATTCCGTCCACTTGCTGTCGTTGGCGTTGGCGAAGCCTCTCGTTGGCGTAGCCTCTCGAAGAGAAGAGAAGCCTCTTGGAACAAGAATCGCTTTGAGAGCTAGAATTGGGTACTCGTAAGGCGAGGTAAGGTAAAATGGCAAATGCACCAACGCCAAAAGATGCCGCACAAAATAATCCAGCACGGAGTTTTTGTGTTTTACCATCGATTAACATTAGACAAGCATAGATCGCAGGTAAAATTCCCATCAGATTAAATAAAGCTACGATCGCCGGATTTATGTCTTGCCATTTACCTGTCGAAAGATCGATAATTAGTTGCAATGTATTCGCTCTATCTGGTGGTGCTAGGAAGAATGCATATCCCACAAATCCCAACCACAGCAATCCAAAAATAAGTTTATTCATTAAATTAGGCTTTAGGTTTTAGGTTTTAGGGGAAAGGGGAAAAACACATACGTCTTACTTCTTACTTCTTACTTCTTACTCCTTACTCAGATCGATCCTGACTGATAGCGGCTGAGATGTAGTCAGCGGCTGATTCTACTAGAGCGATCGCATCTTCGTACAGCATCCTTTTGGGGCCTAATAAGCCGACACTACCAACCGGGATCGAATCTTGATGATAGTTAGTAGAAATTAACGTACAAGCTTGCATTGGCTTGAGCGGATTTTCGGTGCCAATCCTAATTTCGAGTTTAGATTGTCTGGATTCTAATGAAGATGTCGCGCTAATATTTGGGGAGTTAAGATGTGGATTAAATATCAGTTCCCAAATTTTATCTTGTTCTGATTCCAACAAATGCAATAATGTTTTGACTTGCTGTAATTGTGAAAATTCTGGTTGACCTAACACTTCCGATATGCCCCAAATCATAATTTGGGATGAATGAATTGGTTTGGCTTGTCGAGATAAATCTACAAATAAATTGCTAACTAAATCTACATATTGCTGAAATTGGCGATCTAGTTCGCTCCAGTCTAATTTTAATACTTCTAATAACGATCGGCCGCGCAGTTTACTATTTAAGAAATTTGATAATACCTGTAATTCTCGATCGAACAATTCTTCATCGAGTGTGGGTAAATCTTGTGGTTGCTGAATCGAGATCGATTGGGTTTCATAAGAATCCCAAACTACAATGACCATCATTTTACTAGCTTCCGATCGCACGATCTGAATGTGCTTGACTGTCGAACGTCGCGATTGGGGTAGTGTAATCATCGTAATGTAGCCGCTAAGGCTGGCTAATACTTCTACCGCACCTCGCAAAATTGCCTCGACACTCCAGCCATCACCATCGAGTTTATCAGCTAATAACCCTTCTACTTGACGACCGATCGTTGACGATGGCTGAATCAATCGATCGACATAAACACGATAACCCGAATCAGATGGAATTCTTCCCGCCGAAGTATGTGGCTGATACAAAAATCCCGCTTTTTCTAGTGTCGCAAATCCATTGCGAATCGTTGCTGGACTGATGTTTAAATTGTATCCGTCTACTAGCGTTTTCGAGCCAACAGGTTCGGCGGTAGAAATATATTGGCGGATGGTTGCTCGCAAAATCTGTTGATGACGCTGATTTAGATCGAATGACATAGCCTAATACCGCTGTGCGGAATTACGAATTATGGTAGCTCTATAGTAAACGAGAGGTACTTTGCCAAAAGTTAGTTCCTCGCAAATTTTACCGCAGGAGCATTGTAAAATTTGAATGAATTATAACCGATCGATCTCATCTAAGAGACAGAGCGATCCCCATCAGGAATACTATCGTAACCGATCGCGGTCGCTGAGATCGAAGTTTGACTAATATCTAGGCAAATTGGGATCGACATGATGGCTGTAGGCATCGATGCCGCCGATAATATTGCTAACTTGGGTAAAACCGCGCTCGACTAGCCACTGACACATTTGCGCCGATCGCATCCCATGATGGCACAAAACGAAGGTTGCGGTATCTTTATCTAAACGGGTGTAAATATCTGGCGACCAATCGGCGTATGCTCTCAATGGTAGGTTGATAAACCCCGGTAGCGATACTACCTCTAATTCTTCTGGCTCTCGCACATCAACAAACTGATACTGCTCGTCGGTATCCGCAAGTTTGGTAGCGAGTTCGGTTACAGTGATTTCAGTAAAAGTCATCGATTTATGGCTGATGAATAAGGCTAGTTTACCGTTAAATATTCGATCGGGGATTACAGATTTACTGACTACTATCTAGAACATCTGGTAAATTACGCTGTCTGATATACAACCATAATAAACCGAGCGTGCCGATCGCGATGCCGACTAAACTGACAACTTGCGAAATTCTGAGCGAACCAAGCATCAAACTATCCGTTCGCAAACCTTCAATCCCAAATCGTCCGATGCCATAAGCAATTAAATACACTAAAAATAGCGAACCTGTTTTCAAACGATGGTGGCGATTATTGTCGATAAAAAACCACATTAAGATCCCAAATACTATTAAATTCCACAAAGATTCATATAAGAACGTCGGATGAAAATAATCGCGTTCGGTGGGGATATATAACTTCCATGGTAAATCCGTCCGGGAGCCATAAGCTTCGGAATTAAAGAAATTGCCCCAGCGACCGATCGCTTGCCCTAGAGCCAAAGAAGGTGCTACGATATCTGCTAATTGCCAAAATGAAATCTGCTTGAGCTTGGCAAAGATAATTGCAGCGATCGATCCACCAATAATCGCCCCATAAATCGCGATTCCACCTTCCCAGATTTTGATAATTTGGTCTGGATGTCGAGCGTAAGTCTGCCATTCAAAGGCAACATAATACAGACGCGCGCAAGGAATTGCACCCAATACCAACCAAATCGAGAGATCGGCGATCGATTCGGGATCTACCTGTCGCGATCTTGCCAAGCGCATCGATAAATTGACACCGATTAAAACTGCTGTGGCAATTAATAATCCATACCATTTTAATCGCAAACTACCAATCTGAAAAATCTCTGCTCCTGGCGATACAAATGTCCACGCTAATATCGATCTTACTGAGTTAAAGCTATTAGTAATCGAGTGAGCCGGAGTAAGATCTTGAAGGGTGGAAAATAAATTTTCGATCCCCAAAGTCGGCAAATTCATCAATTCAGCTAACATATGCGATTGGGGGATAGAGGATACTAAAGATCTGAATTTGTTAATAACTCATCGATATGACGCTCGGCTTCATTATCGATAATCCGTCGCGGCTGCGGATCGGTACCGATATATTCAGGGGCGAATTTGTCCCAGGCGGATGGTGCATCGACGGGTGTTGGTGTAGATCGAGAGGCGATCGGTTTGACTTCGATCGGGTAAAATTGTCTGGGTAGGGGCGGGTGTTCCGCGCGATCGGGTAAAGTTAAGATCGGCGGAGCTGATGGCGGTTGAGGGATACCCACTCCAGGCATAAATTCTTCATCTTCCACCCATTCTTCCCATACTTCACCATCGCGATCTACAGACAGATCGAGATCTTCATCCGGCTCGATTTCTAGAAGTGGGGACGGAGATCCCCCTGTCTTTATTGGCAATTCCACCGGAGCGCGATCTGTGTTTGAATGCATCGATATACTTTCGAGCGCACTTGGTGGTAAGACAGTCAAAATTGCCCGAATTTGATGTAAATAATCTCGAACGATCTGATGGGTGTTATTAATGCGATCGAGATGTAATTGTTGCAGTTTGAGATAATTGGGGCTATCTGCAAGCAAATTTTTACTCACTTCATTTTCGACACTTCCCGTCAGCAGATCGATTTTGGTACGCAGATATTCACAACCCTCAGACTGAATCTGCTCCAGATCTTCAGTGATGCGGGTAGTGATATCTAATTCAATTGCCGATTGCACGACTAGAGTCAAAGCTTCGTGAATTTTTCCGGCTTGCAGTTTTTGGTGAAATTCTTGGCTGGAAATCATAGTGTTTGTGTAACAGGATTCACCAGTAATTACTCAGATCGTAGCTCAGTTCTGCCAGCATCGATCGCAATAACGGTAAGCTCAGACCGATAACATTGCTATGACACCCCTCTATTTTGTCAATAAAGGCACTCCCTTTGCCTTCTAAGGCAAAACCCCCCGCACAGACTAACGGTTCGCCTGTGGCGATATATGCCTGAATCTGAGCGTCAGTGACTCGACCGAAGTAGACTTGAGTAATGCCACACCGGACGACAGTTCGCTGCTGGATTTGGTCGATTAATACGTGTCCGGTGTATAGTGTACCCTGATTGCTATGCATTTTTTGCCAGCGTGCAAATGCAACGGCAGGGTTTGGCGGCTTGCCAAAAATTTCCTTGCCGACAACAAATACCGAATCGCAACCTAATACTAGCGAATCGCTAACTCGATCTAAAACAACTTCGGCTTTGCACCGTGCTAATGTTTCCACCAAAGCCACCGGATCTGTTATTTGGATCTGAGATTCATCAAAGTCACTCACGCAGACAAGCGGATTAATCCCGATGCTTTGAAGCAGTCGTCGTCGTGCGGGGGAGGCAGAAGCCAAGACAAAATTAATAGTCATAGTTGGATGGCTGGTGGCTGGTGGCGATGTAGATCTATGCCACGCTGAAGGAATTAATCACTTCACCGAAGACCTTTTTCATTTTCGCCCACCGTCGATCGGTAGTCGAGGCATTAAATGTAAATAATTTCCCGCGACTGACAACCACACTGGCAATATTGTGGCGATGGCTGGTGGGTAATTTAACATCATATTCGAGGATGTAATAAGTTTTCCCCTTCGCTTCATGACTTTCGGCACTAATCAATTCAGCTTCCCGTCCCGATCCTGGCGGTGCGATCGCATTTTTGCCCAGTTTGTCACCGACATCGGAAGCAGTACCTAAATCGCTAAGTTTTTTATCTTTATCGACTTGACTAATGACGACGCTGACATTTTCACTCGATTCGATCAAGTCGTGAAAAATAATATCCGCGCCCTTGGTAGTTTTGACGGCTACCCAACCATTGGGATAGAGAAACTTGTAGCCATCGCTAGTATCGACATAACCTTGCAATCCCGCAGCTTTGACGGGTGCGACATTAATTTGTAAGACGATCGCCAGTGCCAGCATTAATGACACGGTAGCTTGTTTCCACATAAAATTCTTAATTTAATCGCAATCCTTATCGGTAATAATTATAGACTTACTTGCGAGTAACGCTGACGATTCCCACCCGATCGCTACTGACTAATCTTACTCGCTATCGATCGATTCGCCTGCATATTCCGGCTGGGGGAAGGAATTAAGCTGCTGTTGGCGCATTTTATCGATCGTGCCTTTAATCGTACCCGCGATCGGCACGGAGACAATGATGCCCAGTAATCCAGCAATTTGTCCGCCAGCCAGCAAACAGACTAAAATCGCGATCGGATTTAAGCCGATAAATTCACCCATCAGTTTGGGAGCTAATAAGTTATCTTTAATTTGTTGGATGACGATTGAGGCAATTAACACCGAAACTCCCAATCCAAAGTTTTTCAGCATAATCAAAATCGTTACCAATCCGATGCCCAGACTCGCCCCAATAAACGGAATTAATTCGGCAGCCCCGATAAAGATTGCAAAAGACAACCCAAATGGTACTTGCAGGAAAAAGAAAGTCGGTGTCAGAACCGATGCCATAAACGTGCCTAAAAGCAACTGACTGATAAAAAAGTTTTGGAAATTTAGCCGTAATGACTCACTCAGTGGTAGCTTAATGCGATCGGGTAAAAGTGAAACGATACCGAACCATAACTTATCGCCATACAACAGCATATAGATCGATAACACGATCGTCGCTAAAGTATCGACCGCCCCTGAGAGCGTACCGACTGCCAAGCCGACTACTTCTGCACCAATAATTTGTAATTGAGTATCGATTTTGGCATTAATCTGACTCCGCAAGACATTAAAATCGAGTAATAATCCCTTCCCTTTACCCCATTCCTCCCACGCATTAATATTTTCATTACTCGCCCGAATCCACTCTGGTACCTGCTTGACTAATTCGGTAGTTTGTTCGAGTGCATTGGGAACTACCGTCACACCTAAAATAGTTAATAGGGCGATCGTCGTTAACAAAACTACCACGATCGCGGGTAATCTCCGAAAGGAAATGCGTTCGAGAATTCTAACTGGGTAATTGAGTAAAAATGCGATCAGTGCGGCAATTGTCAATACCGTAATCAGGTGCTCGAAATATCTAAAAAACTGCGATAGCACCCACACATTGAGTCCAATAACTGGGAATCCTAAACCGATAATTGCTAAATTTTGAAGATTGGTTGGAAAACGGCGCATTAGGGATCGATCGGCGATAGCTCATTCACTAGTTTAAGCGACTATCGACATCTAAGACTAGATGGGAGGTGGGAGATGGGAGGTGGGAGTAAGGAGTAAGGAGTAAGGAGTAAGAAGTAAGAAGTAAGAAGTAAGAAGTAAGAAGTAAGGATGATTTTAGATTTTTTTATTGAAAGTCTCCCAGTCTCCCAGTCCCCCAGTCCCCCCGTCCCCCCGTCCCCCAGTCCCCTAACCCCTATCCCCTGTTCCCTACCCACTCGCGAAGATCGACAACTAGTTCATCATCAGAGCTTTGATAGAGTGGACTATTGGTGTCTTTATTAATGGTTTGTAATAGAGATCGAACTGCAACTTTGGGATCCTTGCTTGATGGTAATAGATCGAAAATTTTGGTTCGATCGTCGCAAGGGGTATTACTATCTGCTAAACCACAAATTATAAACCTACCTGTTTTGGGAGAGCGTCCAGTTTTGAGATATTTTAATTTACCATTTTCCCAAGCCTGTTGGAATTTGTCAGAAACTTGTCTACAGGTAGTTTTAGGATTTTTGATATGCTCTGGTGTCCAATGAATTAGTTCGCTAGTTTTGCCACTAGGGTATTTGACAACGGTAGAATATATTTTGGTTTTGGGGTTTCTAGAACAATCGAACACCACACCAGAGCTAGCTCGAACTGGAGCCTGGGGGATAACTACTAAACCTGCGACAGGCGATAAACTAGCGATGACAACTATTCGAGATACATTGGCGATCGACAAACGCATATATTAGAGATTGGTCGGTTTAATCCAGTATGATAAAGTATTACCAATCGCGATCGCTATAAAAACCAACACTAATGGCACTAAATAACTATAACTAAATAATAGCCAGCCAATGCCAGTACTGAGGATTGTCGTACCAACAGCAATAGGTACTAATCGACGACGATTCGCTCCGCGAAGGAAAATAGACGATCCACTCAAACTAGACCAGAGTAAGATATAAATTGTTCCAGTCAGATCGTCGATTGGGGATAGTAATGTTTGGCGCAAGATTTGTTCTGTGGCGATCGCATGTGTCATGATGGGTGAAGATCGATCTTTTCCCGCTCCGACTAGGAGAATTTTATCTTTCAATAGATCGGGTTTAATCGTTGTAAGTTGACTGAGATTAATCCGTTCGATCGATTTTGCTAAATGAGGATTTAAAATAAAGGATCTAGGTGGATTTATTCGGCGATCCTTTTTGGTAACATTCCAAGCAAGAGCGATACAATCTTTACCTGTTTGAGGTGTATAATTCATCGTTGGGGGTAGATTGACACAGTTGAAGCTGACATTTGGTCGATCCAGAAAGCTACTATGTTGATTTTCGATTTTGAGATCTACCCCAAGAGCTGAAAATGGAACTTTGGCTAAATCTTGCAAAAGCGTTTCGCTAGATATATATTCACCATTGGGAATTACTCGCCCATCATCTCGATCGTCTCGATTGCTAATATCGATGACTACGACACGAGACTGATTTGGCATCATCGCAACTTGGGCGATCTGAAATTTGTCTAGTATTAACTTTTCTAAAGTTTGGATGGGTTCGATAGGTTTTAAGCCTAGAGTGATGCCTGTTGATAATAATGAAATACCCAGCCAAGCTAGAGGTAGATGTTGGGGTTGTGCGAGCCAATCTCTTACTTTTGCGAGCGGTTGAGGGGTGGGTAAATCCCACCAAGATCGAGATAAATATTGCCAAACAACTCGATCGCTATTAGGATTGTGGAATAGCATTGGCAGCCAGCTTTCAAATTCATCACTGCGATCGCTTCCAGGCTTCAACCTTGCTCTAGCATACTGAAATGCTGTGGTAAATAGATTTCCCTTGCTATAGGATTCGAGTAAGTCTCGACAAAATTGTTGGGCTAATAGATCGGGTATCTGCGATCGCATCACAATTAGATAGGGAATATTTAGATCTGTTAATTCCTGAGCCAAACCTAAACCACTACAGCAATTGAAGATGGCAATCTGCAAACCTCGATCGACAGCCTGCTTTAAGTCTGTTTTAATCTTATCGATCGAGATCGGTGTATTTCGATCTAGATAAATAGTGCCCAAAGTTTGACTACTACCATCTAAGTCTAGCTCGATAGTTTCACCATGCCCGCCAAAAAATAGAATGTCTATCTCCTGTTGAGCGAGCCGATTGGAAATTTCTAATGCCGATCTAGGTTGACAAGATCGTACATGAGCGCGAGGCTGTTTGAGAGCTGCCAAATCCTTGGCTAAATCTAATTCTGGGGCATTTCCCCAAATAGCTAAAATATCTACCCTGCCATTTGGCTGAATCTTTCGATGGGAATTGGTTTTGAATTGTGGCTTGCTAAAAAACTCTACACATCGATCGTAAGCAGTGAAAAAATCCCATCGATGCCAGGGTAATTGCCATAATAATAGATCGTCGGTAATAATCGCGATCGAGATCCGATCGTCAGCATTTAGATCCGTGCGTAATTGAGCTTGAATCTTGGTATAAAAATCACCTTGATTCAACCAATCATTCAGAGCCGTCGTCAATTTATGCGTAATTTGATAAATGTCTTGAATTGAAAAGTGGGTAGGAGTCGCCGCCGCAAATTTCACCCCGCGCTGCCCTCCTCGCCGCAAAGAAGCCTGATATAGAAACTGCCATTCTCCATAGACATTTTTTAGATTTGGAGCTGCGAGCAGGCTCGTAGCAGCTTCCCAGGTATATTTCCCATTCCGCAATTCCACATTCACCGATGGAAATCCCACATCCAAACTACCACTACCCAACCGCAATATAATTTCTTTCATAATCGTGGTATTTCTTAGGCGATAAACTTCTCGATGTGACTTGCGCCATCTAATTGCAACTGAATATTAAAAGTCGTACCCACATCGCAAGTAAAAGTCGGAAGCTGAATTTGAAAATCATCACTGCGAGAAATTATCGCTTGAAGTTCTTCACCCTCATCGGTAATGTAACTAAGCTTGAGTTGGGGTGGCAAAGTTGGTGTATTTGGTGCAGCGTGAATTTGAACTGAAATAACCATCTCATCCGTGACTTGGGGATTAATCCCAATCAGCATGATGACATTAGTTTGATGCAGTTGATATTGGAGATTGATTAATTTTGCACGTTCGATTGACATACTTCGTACAAGAGCTAATTCGCTCCCCATTATATGCTGAAATAGATCCCATCCTCTACCTATCGCCTGACTAAATTCGCGATCGAGCCAATCACCAAGCTTCATTGGTTGCATCTGGTTTAGATCTAAATTAGCAATTTGCAACCGTCTTTGATAAAGTTGCTCGCGGAGATTATTGCTACTCAAAATTGCTGCCCAAGTAGTAAAGTCTAGATCGAGACGCGGTGAATAGGCAGAAACATAACTAAGCCTGTCGATCGCATTCATAGACAAATCTAAATTGAGACTATCTAGAGTTGGGACGATCGTCATTTCTTGCAAATCGAGAATTTGTGCCATCCACAAAACATCAAGATTAGAAATCGTCAGATCGGTACTAATACTATAAGTTCGATCGAGTGAATTATACGTCCCAGTTTCTCGCAAAGTGCGGTGAGAAGTATAACCCCAAATATTCATCAATCGCTCTTCCAAATCGATCTGGATACCTAAATAATAATCACCCATCCAGTTTGGGATATCCACCCATTCTTGAGGCACTCGCAATTCTTCTCGATCGAGTCTGTCGCTTGGTACTAATATCAATCGTCGATTGCCAATTGTCAAAGCACAACCATTTACCACATCCCACATCGAAGCCATTTGTGCGGGTAAAAATGTTGGCGTACTCTCAATTCCAATCTCTGTCAGCCATGCTTGGGTTTTTTCAAGACAAAGCTGATTGATTAGGGCATTTTCTTGGGCGGTAACATTAGAATGTGTCTGCGAATGAGTGGGTAATAATTCTCTGTCAGCTAATGATAGCCAAATTGTTTGAGATTCCAGGGTGTTAGTAGATATCATAATAGGAATATAAGATTAACTTGTTTTGTTTGCAGTTATTCGATCGATGAAGATTTTTTTACCGCAGAGACGCAGAGGGCACAGAGATAGGCTTATGTTACGCTTTCGCCTTAATGCACAGTTTTAGCTACCGAATCATAATTTTCAATCCTTCGATTGCCGCACCATCGCTCTGAAATTGCATTTCCCAACGAGACTGAACTCGATCGACAAAAACATTCAAATCCGTATCCATCAGCACCCGCAACAAATCTGGGTAATATTCCTGACAAAGAGAAATAGAGTGAGTAACAATTTGCTGGAGTTGCTCCGAAGACAAAGGTGATACTTTATCCCTACTGTGGCGATAAATATCCTGAGCTAAAATAGCTAGAGTTTTGTCATTATTTCGCTTGACAGTAGTTTGATGAGATTGAAGTTCCTTTCCTGCTTCTGTCTGAGTGAGAGCCAATCCATATAACAATAATAGGATTCGATCTCGATCGATCGGTAGTGCCTGTAATAGCCCCACAACGATCTGTTTGACTCGATCGATCTCACGCTCGTATTCAGCGACGATCGCCCGCTCTAGAGGCTCCTGAGTGCCAGTCAGCCGATCTAGGATCGTATCATCAGCTATGCCCAAAGGTAGATCGAACGAAGTTACTCGTAACCTATCATAATTGCGAACCGCCTTCCCCAACTCATCCAGATAACTAATAATCTCGACATCATCCAACGCCAAAACTTGCCGTTGACGATAGAGAGCGAGGATTTCCGCATAGTCAGCGGCTTGAGGATTGCTCGTATCAAATC
>NZ_JANPLS010000270.1:0-6177 GCF_031422475.1 Chamaesiphon sp. VAR_48_metabat_403 | reverse complement strand
CATTCGGGGGCGGGTAAAGGTGGGGCATATCGATCGAATTGACGTTGTTGTCTGGCAATCCAGGCGGCACGGTGAATGATTTTAGCTTCGATCGATTCTATTGTCGCATCGGTCGGGGCTTTGACAACGATGCTACTGTCTGGATAAACTTCGATCGCGAGGGTTTTGCGAGGGGAATATTCGAGAGCGAAGGTAATATCTCTACTCCCATAAGGAACGCGATGAATATCAGTTAACTTCATAGTTTTCGGCAATCTTGAGGATCTTCGCGATTAGTTCATCCAAATCGCCCCAGGGAATGAAGAGATTGTGGGTCTTTTTTAAGTCGTGAACAAGATCGTCAATCTCGTTCATCATTTGCTTTTGGATGTCTTGATTGTGTTGCCAATCACGAATTTTATGTTTGGTGATAATGTCTTCAATGCCGATCGATAACAACACAAATACGTCTGAATTATTGGGATCGCTATTGATGCCGCCGTCGATTGTGTCTTGAAAAGGTGCTCTACTTGGGGTTTCCCCAAGACCGCACTTTTCGCAAATCGAGGCTAGTGGTGCAAAGTCCGCCTGCGCGGACTGGGTTGTTATGTAAGTGGATTTTGATTCACGAACAACTAACTGGGTTCCAGAGTCCGCGCAGGCGGACTTTGTATCACTAGCGGAGACTTTAGTCTCTAGGCTACTAGTTAACTTCGCTTGCAAAACGTTGTAAAATGCTCGTGCTTGGGGGCGGGTTTGGAGTGGTGAGGGAACGGTATCTGCGCCGCCACTGCGGACGGTTTCTAGATGCGATCGCATTTGTTGGAGATATTCGATGTCGCTGAGGCGTTTGGCGCGGTGGGCATCGATCGCAGTTTGAATTAATTGACTCAATCGTAAGTACAATATAGGATCTTCTTCCATCCGTTCGATCGCGACTTTTTTGATTCTAGCGGCGATTGCGTCAGCTTGAGCGGCTGTTCCGACGATACTCTCGATTTCGGCGTTGGATCGATCCAAATCGAATATATCCACGGGTTCGATGATGGTGATAAATTCCGATGCACCGATTTCCTTCTCCACCATCCGCCGAATTTGGTCGGTATATTCGGAATAGTCTACCTTTTCACCATACCTAATTTTGACTAGATCCCGCAGCTTGAGACAAGATTTTAGATCTTGAAGATAGCGTTGTTTGGTATGTTCGGGAGTATCGGCTTGGAAGGGAGCATTACTGAGAGCAAGCCGGAGATTTTTGGCGAAATCTCGTAAGGATTCATAGAACTCATCGCGCCTATCTTGCGGTTCGAGCCACTGTTGGAGACTTTCGGTATCCTGAAGATTAGTCACGCCTTTGAATACATCCCAGACAGCCGCATGGAGCGTGGGCAGTTTGGCAATTTCTACCCGCACGTCTACCAAAGCACCTTCAATATCCTCGCGATCGAACCCCTCCTGCTCCAGGGCGGCGTATATTTCTAGGGCTTGATTCATCTCACCAAAAATGCCCCGATAGTCGATTACCAGCCCGTATTCTTTGCCCTCGAAGACACGATTGACACGCGCGATCGCTTGCAAGATATTATGTTCTTTGAGGCGTTTATCGATATATAGAACCGCATTGCGCGGCGCATCAAAACCAGTCAGCAGTTTATCAACGACGATTAATAAATCTGGTGCGTCGTCTCCGTCGCCATCCTTAAACTTTTCAATTAGTTTGTCTTGATAGTTCTTCGGCGTGCCATAAGTCGCCATCATGTCCTTCCAAAAGCGTTGCACTTCCGAAAGATCGGCTTCATTGACACTATCATTATCTTCGCGGGTATCTGGGGGCGAAATAATTACTGCCGATCGCACTTTTCCCCAATCGTCAAGGAGCTTTTTATAAGTAATTGCGGCGCGCTTGCTAGAAGTGGCAAATTGTCCTTTTAATTTCGTCCCTTTAAAATGTTTGTCGAAATGTTCACTGAGATCGTAGGCTACTTCTCGCATTCTTGCATCGGCTTCATAGAGCGGTTCGGCACTTTTGAACTTGCGTTTTAAGTCGGCTTTTTGCTCTGGGTTTAAGTCAGATGTAATGCGATCGAACCATTTATCGACAGCTTCAGTATTCTGAAATTCGCTCTCTCGCCCTTCATAAACGATCGGCACCACCGCTTTATCTCCGACAGCTTTGGGCATGGTATAAGAGTGAATAAAGCCGCCGAACTTCTGGGCGGTACTTTTATCCTTTTTGAGTAAGGGCGTACCTGTAAAGCCGATATAACAGGCGTGGGGGAACACATTTCGCATCTTGGCGTGAATTTGTCCGTATTGGGAGCGGTGGGATTCATCTACTAGCACGAAGATATTGGGACTAGGATTTTCACCCTTTTCGCGTGCGACGGTATCGAATTTATCGATGACGGTGGTAATGATTTCGGCTTTGGGAAGATTGAGTAATTCGAGCAGATTTTTACCACTTTGAGCCTGAGTCGGTGGTAGTTTACAGTTACCAAAAGTAATGGTAAGTTGGTCGTCTAAATCGACTCGATCGTTAACTAAGATAATCTTCGGATTGAGAATGCTTGGTTCCCTCACTAATGCCTTGGCTAATAACACCATCGTCAGCGATTTTCCGCTGCCCGTCGTATGCCAAATTACCCCACCTTGACGGGAAAGATCGCCTCGTACCTGCTTGACTCGATCGATCGTTGCTTTGACAGCAAAATACTGTTGATAACGCGCGATCTTTTTCGTCCCCGCATCGAACAAAATATAACCATGAATCAGATCTAATAATCGCTGCGGTGCGAGTAAACTATACAGTAACCGATCTTGAGCCGAAACTAATCTCGCTCCCGCCGCCCAGAGTTCGTGAATTTTTGCCTGTTCCCAAGTTTTCCGCCAGCTCAATAATTGCTGACTTTGTGTGGCTGACAGAGAGGAATTAATCAGGGCATAAAGTTCTGCTTCAAACTGTTCTAATTTTATCTCTTCTTTCCACACTGCCCAAAACTCTTTCTCAGTTCTGGTGGTGGCATACTGGGCAGTATTTTGAGCGATCGCAATTAAGATTTGAGTAACACAAAAAAAGTGCGGAATCTCATCAGGGCGTTGGTTTCGCAAATGTTGACTGATGGCTTCTTCAGTAGCTTTAGGCAGATCGGGACGCTTACATTCGATCGCAGCTAGCGGAATGCCATTAACAAACACTACGATATCGGGGCGACGAGTTTGGGTACTATTGAGACGTTCGAGTTCAAACTCATCGGTAACGTGGAAGACATTATTCGCCGGATTTTCCCAGTCGATATATTTCATTTGATGGCTTTTCTTATCACCATCGATCGTTTGTTCGAGACTTTTACCCAATACTAATAAATCGTAAATCTGTGCGCTGGTAGTGTAGAGAGCATCGTAAGGAAATTGACTGATTGCGGCAACAGCAGTTTGAATATTTGCATCACTAAAAGGATAAACTTTACCCCGATGTTCGATCTGATTGAGCTTGTGAAGTTGGGCTGTTAGGATATTTTCAAGTACTATCTTCGATCGTTTCCCCTGACGATGTGCGAGGGCTTCGGCTGGCGTGATGTAGGTATAGCCGATGTTTTGAAGTAGAGCCAAAGCCGGAATTTGAGAAGAAATAACTTCGCGCAAGTCAATAGATGCTGAATTCATATCAAAAATCATACTAAATTCCAATAACCTAATCCTAAAATCCTGAAAATCCTAAAATCCTGGTAAAATTTGAGAAGAGATAACTTCGCGCAGATCGATCGGGGATGGGTTCATTAAACTAAATCTCCATCAGTAAGAGTGTACAGATCGGGTTCATCATCTAGAAAATTAAAAGAGTTACCACTCTCGGTTAATGCCATCATTTCATTAGTAGAGGGTTCCTTGTATCGGTTATTGAATACCTTCTTAAATTCTAAGCTATTCGATCCAAAGTTAATTAATAAACCTACTGGAAAGTTGTAAGCGACGACATAATTCTTTGCTTGGGCTAAATGTACATCTTCTAGTCTGATGACGGCTTTTATTTCCACAATGATGCGATCCTCTACCACAAAATCGGCGCGGCGTGTCCCTACGTGAATGCCATCATAATAAATGTTTTGCGATACTTCTCGCCCAAACTGTAAATTAGCTCTCTTGAATTCTATGGCTAGACACCGTTGATAGATAACTTCTTGAAAGCCATTGCCTAGTTCATTGTGAACTTTCATCGCACAGCCATTAACTTTATATGTGATATCGTTTAGTTCCATAGCCTATTCCTCCATGCTGACATTTCTAGTATTCCCCCACATCCCAATTGCCGCATCAGGATTTTGAGGATTTTCGGGATTTTCAGGATTAGGCTATTGGTGAGATGCGGGGTTGGTGTAACATCACTGCATCCTCACTGTCGGCATCAGGATTTTTAGGATTTGAGGATTTTCAGGATTATGTTATTGGTGAGTATCAGATATTATGAGCATTTTCGTACCCCACAAACAACCTAAATCCTCCGAATCCAAACCATCCCCGCATACCGCAAGCAACCTAATCCTGAAAATCATGAAAATCCTCTAAATCCTGATGCGTCCGGTGAGTAGTTGTTGCATCAATCCTAGTTTCTGTTGCTTGTAAGCAGCCAGTTGTTTTTCTAGGGTTGATATTTCCTCATCCGCAGCAGAGAGTACAGCAGCAATCTTTTCCTGTTCTGGAACACTTTGAGGAAATTCAAATTCTATGCTCAAAAATGTTTTAGCTGGAGCTTTTCTTCTGCGAACATTAGTTCCTTGCGAAATAACTTTATAAATCTCTTTGAATTCATAAGACTTGAAGAGATATCTAAAGTAAGGTAAAACATCGTAAGATCCTTTATATTTAAATGTATTATATGCAGGAGAAATAACACCTCTATTAACTGATTCGACAAATCCAATTGATGCGTCCCATAACAACATAGGATCGTAAACAAGATTATTTGCTTCCACTATTTTATAACGCTTAGTATCTTCAGATGCTATTCTTTTAGCGAAAATACTAGATTGAGGGACAATGCCATAGACTTTTGAACATGACAGTACAATAAGATCTTCATTATTAGTATTCTTTTTAGATATTTCAGTGAAAAAATCAGAAAGTTTAATAGTTCTCCACTCGCTACTCTCAAACTCCTTAAAGCGTTTCTTACCAGTCAATAACTGCTGCATCAGCCCCTGCTTGCGCGATCGAGTCTTCCCAATCAATCTCTCCAGCAGATCGATCGACTCATCCCAAACCCCAAGCACCTCCGCAATCCTACACTGTTCTAAAAGCGGCGGTAATAGTATCTTGAAATATTTTTGTAAGGCTGTGGGATTAATATTTGCTTGACTAACCCCAAGAGTTGCAATCTCTTTCAATCTTTGCTGACTTTCTGACCAGTTGAAAAAGAAATTCACGAAAAATGGATTCGCAATAGTTCTATTTACTTGAAATCTAACCAAGTAAGATGCAAATGTAAAAACTCCCTCTAAATCAAAGACACCAGTTTTACCAACTAAATCAATACTATTCGTACGATTAATTAGGATATCACCATGATTTAACATGAATTTTTCTAAATCTGCATCGCTCAAATTTACCTTGTCAACTTTACGGGGATTCATCTTCCCATCTTTAAAGTTGTTCATCTTAAAAATGTAATATTGTCCATCTAGTGAACTAGGAATTGATAAGCCATATTGAGATTTAACGACAATATCGCCAAAGGAATATAAAGTCCACCCATCAGGAATCATAAGCCCAATTCCTCAAGATAGCCAACCATCCGAAACTTAACCTTAGATAACTCCTCCTCCAAACCATCAATCTCCGCCTGCACCGCCCCAATATCGATCTCCGCCTCCTCCTCAAAAGTATCCACATACCTGGGAATATTCAGATTAAAATCATTCTCCCCAATCTCATCAAACCCCGCCAAATAAGCATACTTCTCCACCGTTTCCCGCTGCGTGTATGCCGCGACAATCTTGGCGATATCTTGCGCCCTGAGATTGTTCTGGGTTTTCACATCCGCATAATCCCGACTGCCATCGATAAATAGCACCTTGTTATCTGGTTTATTCCGCTTAAATACCAACACCGCCGCCGGAATTCCGGTACCGAAGAAGAGATTACTCGGTAAACCAATTACCGCATCTAATAGATTGTCGGCGATTAATTGTTGGCGAATCTTCC
>NZ_JANPLS010000269.1:0-16966 GCF_031422475.1 Chamaesiphon sp. VAR_48_metabat_403 | reverse complement strand
TACACCCGTACTGGTGGATTTCCCCTCAAAAATAACCCGATCTCGCCTCCAGTCGAAAGTAGTAAAACGATCGTCGGCGAAGCTGTTAGTGTCTGGTTGAATGACTGTTATATCGGTAAAATTCGGAGTTAATATAGCCAGAGTCAATCGGTAAAAGGTCGGATTTTAAATAGACAAAAAATTAAACATAGAGGACAGGGACTAAATCCACTCTATGTTTTAGATAATTTATTCAACTATTAAAATTGAGATCGTAATTATTTAAGATACCGACATTGCCACCAGCATCAAGCCACCAACTAGTACTACGCCAGTAATTCCGATCGCGAGATAATCGCGAGTTAAATTAGTGCTATTAGATTCTGCTACGTACATTTTTGGCTCGGTCGGAAAATTATTGACTCTAGTATCCCCGTCATTGTTAATATAGGGCATAAAATTTACTTATTTATTTGAAAAAAGTTATTAAACTTTTTTCATCATATTACTAAGCGTCGAGAGCGATCCCCGATCGCTCCCAGAACGTAATAAAAATTTGTGTAAAGCCAATTGCGGCTCTACATTTGTTTACTCGATGCCAAATTTGACCGATACCACTGCGGTAATATCTTTATCGATCGAACTAGTATCGTAACTACCACCATTACTTACGTCAGTGGAGTTGCGGGCGGTAATTTGAAACACGCTAGTTTCGGCACTACGGACACCACTAACTCGATTACCAGTAGTTTTAGCAATTGATTCGGCTCTAGCTTTGGCATCTTTGGTAGCTTCAGCTATCATCTCGATTCGCAGTTTGCTTAAATCGTTGTACAGATACGCTGGCGGCTCGGAATTGAGGGGAATGCCTTCATTAATTAGTTCGGTAATTTGCTGAGATAGTTTAGCATATCGCTCGACTTGGTTCGATCGAACTTCTATTTTTTGGCTTAATTTGTAAGCGAGTGTTTTACCTGTTTCTCGTCCGGTAATTGTATTTATTTCGGGAACCGCGACTGTTTCCAGCGATTCTAGCAAAATTTCAGACTCAGGTACTTTTGCCTCTTTAAGATAACTTTGAACTCGACTAATTCGGGCTTTTAGTTCTTGGTAAGCTGCTTGACTAGTCGGCTGTTGACTAGAAAGCGCGATCTTCCAGACTATATAATCAGCTTTAATTGGTTTTTTTGCCGAACCAATAATTATTAAAGCATCATCCACCCGCTTGATATCTCGAATGGCTGCCGCCCAGAGGGATGAGCTAACGATGAGCGCGGCAGATAACAAAGTTAATCCGGCAAATAATTGGGGAAATCGATCTCGAAATCCAGTGCTTTCCATTGCTTGTGCCTCACACACAATAAGTTTTTTCGGCACGATGACAAGTGTCACCAGCCTCAATGCCTACTACCACAGCGCGATCGGCAATTCCTGAAAGTTGTCGAGAAGAAGGGGATGGGAGTGTGGGGAGTGTGGGAGGAAAAACGAAGGAACGCACTTCTAAAGCCTAAAGCCTAAAACCTAAAACCTAAAACCTAATTCAGATGATTATCCAAATCTAGCAAAACGACTTGCTCGATGGGTCGATCGACAATTAGGCGTTGAGCGACACCGCCGGGGATAATGCCATAGACTGCGCTACCATTGCTATAGACGATTTGACCGTCCGCACCGATATCAAAAGCTAACACGCCACTACCGATGACTTTGGGTTCCCGATGGGGGAATTGCTCGATTAATTCCCATGAGCGGGGGACTAGGGATGGCGAATCGGCATCGCCAAATCGGCGATTGCGCTCCATTTCACTACCGACATCTACCAATCGCCCTAAAAATAACATCTGCTGGGAATTAAGCTGCTGTGGGATTTGGGGTAAAGATAATAGCGATTTACCAGTATGACGACGGGTGAAGAAATTTAGCCATTCAAACACGGCGGTGCATAGCCGTGCGGGAATTGAGAGTGCATCTTTGAGAATTTGCGAAAACCGCGCTCGTTGGCGCAGGGAGCTGTATGGGCGGCGAATATAGTATAAAGTGCCATCCGCAGTCATTTGCGGGCTGAGGAGGTCGTATTTGGGGTCGCTAGCGAGGGTAATTACTTCTTGTCTGTCGATATCTAATTGTTCGATCGTCGAATGCTTTTGCTCGACGATATAACCCGCTCCATCGCGCCCGATGCCAGCCGACTGAAACACGACAGCTCGGCGAAAACCGGGAATCCATTTGGGTGCTAAATCGAGCGAGTCGCCTTCGGTTACCTGAGCCAGATGTACGGCGTTTACAGGCATGGTAGCGATATTTGCCGCGCCATCTTTGCCAATTGCCGCACAAGCAATTAATTGGTATTCGGGATGAAAATCGACTCGATCGATCTTAAAATCGGCACTGTGAAATAATCTTTTTTCTCTGGTTTGCTGGCGTGGTGCTGGTGCAGCCGCTCCACCAATATTCGTAGCAGTCACAAACCGTTCGAGCGTAAAAATTCCGCCGACTTCTCCCGCTTCGAGTGTATATAATAGCCGATCGGCACTAGTCGGACAAACCCCTTGAACGGCAACATTGGAGAGATCTGGCTGTCGATCTTGCCCCATTCCGGCTGGCAGAAAATTCGCCACGCTCTTTTGCTTCCAGCCATTGCGCCGCTGCTGTTGGGATTCTCGTTGTTGTACCGCTTGCCCAAACTCACTAATAATAGTCTGGACATTGGCTTGACCCAATTTCAGGTATAGTCTACCTCCAGATAGGTATGCAAAATTAAAACTCATGTGATGTTCGGTAAGCGATGGCTGGTGAGCATTTCAGGTATGACAGTATCCCGACAATCCCTACTCTACTGTTCCCCAAGAATCACCCTAGATCTCATTCCCTTAAAAATTTCTAAAATTTACTCGCAAGCTGAGAATCGAGAGCTAGCGCGGGAATACCCGCTAAGTCGAGAATTTGGGGAATTAAATCTTCACGTTTAACTGCCATCAGATGCACGCCCTGGCACAATTTACTAGCTAACTGCACTTGCTCGGCGGCAATTTTTATCCCTTCTTGTAAAGGTACCGACGATCGCGCCAACCGATCGATAATATGTTGGGGAATCTCGACTCCCGGTACGTTCCGGTTGATAAATTCGGCATTTTTAGCTGACTTGAGTAGAAAAATTCCAGCTAGCACTGGCTTGTGATAACTGCTGGCGATCTGGTGCATGAATTTATCAAAAATATCGAAGTCAGAAATGAGCTGACTCTGAAAAAATTGAGCACCTGCGGCAACTTTTTGCTCGAAGCGTCTTTGCAAACCCGATCGACTTTTAGATTGAGGGTCTACCGCCGCACCTACAAATAAGTTTACAGCCCCATCTGGAAGGGGCTTGTCGTTACCATCGAGACCGCGATTGAGGTTGCCGATGATTTTTAATAATCTGACGGCTTCTAGGTCGAATACGGCTTTGGCTTTGGGATAATCGCCTGCATTAATTGGGTCGCCAGTCAGAGCTAAAATATTGTGGATGCCTAAAGCGTGCGCGCCGAGTAAATCGCCCTGAAGTCCGATCCGATTGCGATCGCGACAAGCAAATTGACACACTGGTTCGATCCCGTGCTGCAACAAAATCAGCGATGCGGCAAATGGCGACATCCGCATCACCGCGCGACTGCCATCGGTAATATTCACCGCATGAACGCGACCTTTAAGACAGTTTGCCATCTGCACCATGTGAGCTATGTCTCCACCTTTGGGAGGGGCAACTTCCGCCGTAATTAGGAACTTACCAGCAGTAGCAGCTTGTCGAAAATCGTTCACGATCGCACTTGGAGACTACAGTTTCTATCATATCGGAAGAGGGGAGTGTGGGGACGGGGGGACGAGGGGACGAGGGAACTGGGAGATTTTGGATTAAGAGGAAACTCCTATCTCCTATCTCCGAACTCCGAACTCCCATCTCCCCGCTCCCCGCTCCCCGCTCCAAACCACTAAATTATTTCCCTTGTAAATTACGTGCTTTATAAAAAGTTTCTAGACTGTTAATGTCGCCGACAAATCGCCAGTGCCAGGGTTCGTAGCTAACTTTTTGAATGTTATCTTTGGGGAAAGATAACTCGAAACTATAAGTGGCGGCGTTCGCTTTGAGCCACTTATAAGCAGGTGTGGTTTCAAAATTTTGATTGAGATTAGTCGCAGGCACAGAGGCATCGCCGACATCGATCGCGTAGCCAGTATGATGTTCGCTATACTTAGGCGGCGCGCTAACTTCAGCCCGTTTAGTCGGTTGTTGACCGCGTGAGGCTCCCACGCCAAAAAACAGGCGTTTTTGATCTTCAACCGATCGAAATGCGGAAATAGTTGTAATATTTACCCCACTCGATCTCGCTGCTGCTACCATCGCTTGAAATTTAGCCGCCGCAGTTTTTCGCAAGCGATAGCCGCCACCAATAGAAACTAATTCGGCATCGTCCGCTTCAGTGTAAGGGAGATGATTTAAGACATTATCGGTATTTTCTTGCGGTCGATCGGCAGTGGTGGCTGGAGTGGTGTTAGGATCGATATTAGGACTAGCAATTGGTGTCGGGATCGATCGATCGCGCGATGTAGTTACTACGAGAAATGCTGCCATCCCTGCCAAAAATAGCCCAATCCCGATGGCAATGCTACCTAACGGCATTGCACTGACAGTTGTGCTGGTAAGGCGATTAGATTGAGTTTTACGACCATCCCGCAAGGCTGCTGGAATATCCTCGGCTTTGTTCAAAGGAGCCGATTTATTTGCCGATCTAGACCGATCTGAGTTACTCAACTGCTGCTTTTAATTGCGACTACCTTGCATTCTGACATAAGTTGACGATTAGCGATAAAAAAAATATTAATCCACGGCAGCCGATCGATCGAACTAGATCGATTAGCAGAATTAGCAATTCTCGCCACCGATGTAGAACCACAGCACAATGGTATTAGTCACGTCAAAATGCAAACATTGGTGCCATTATGCTGATAATAGTTCAATTGGAGCATACCGCTCTAAAATGTTACCAGCCATTCGTTCCCGATCCGATCTTCGAGATAGCTAATCTCAAGGTAACTGGCTATCCCTTAACATTAACGACACTTTCTCTAGGTTTGTGCGGTGTCATTTGCGTGCAGAGCAGTTAACGTGTCGAATTGCACGCCTGAAACGGTTTAACAAAACTTCCTATGTTTGCCAGCCTACCATCAAACTTTCAAGTCCTAATTATCTACAACCCAGCCGCAGGACAGTCGTCCGATCTCAAGTCTACACTCGATCGAGTCGCAAATTTGTGGCGCGATCGGGGGTGGCAAGTCCAAATTGCTGCCACTACCGCTCCTGGCGATGCCACTACTAAGGCTCAACAAGCCGCACGAGCGGGTTATCACGCTGTAATCGCCGCTGGCGGTGATGGCACGGTTAATGAAGTCGTGAATGGCTTAATCGGTACCGCTACGGCTCTGGGCACATTGCCATTAGGTACGGTAAATATTTGGGCGCGAGAAATGGGCTTGTCGATGGATATGCTCAAGGCTGCTGAAAGTATGAGTAAGTCGGAATTGACTCAGATTGACGTTGGCATTGCTGGCAATCGGTATTTTCTGTTGATGGCTGGCATTGGCTTTGATGCGGCGGTAACGGCGAGTATATCTAGTGTAGAGAAAAAACGCTTAGGTGCGATCGCCTATGTCAAACAAGCGATTCAGCTCGCCTGGAATTTTCGCGGCGTGAGTCCAAAATTACGGATCGATGGCAAGCGGGTGCGGGGTAAAATTTTAATGGTAATTATCGGTAACAGTCAACTTTATGGCGGTGTAGTTAAATTTACTGCCAATGCGACGATCGATGATGGATTATTAGATGTGTGCGTAATTAAAGGACAAGGCATGTTGTCGGCTCCCCGACGGTTGATTTCTATTTTTGCCCGTCATTACAATCGCGATCCGCTGGTGCAATATTTCCAGGCGCGACAGATCGAAATTCGCGGCAAACGGGGGAAGGTGCTTCCGGTACAAGTCGATGGAGATTATCTGGGTAAAACACCGATGAATTTTCGGGTGGTGCCTGATAGTCTGTGGATTATGGTACCGCCAAATGCCGACAGATCTTTGTGGCAAACAGCGAGGGGGTAGGGGATGGGGGAGTGGTAAGCTAATACGCATTTAAGTTACATACAATTGGGCGCAAACAGCATACTGTAATGAAATCTGCTTGGCAGATTGAGTGCGTTTTAGCTTAATAAGGTTAGGATCGGCTCATGACCTTTATTAACAGCCTAGATACCGCAGTTTTTCGTCAATTGAACATGGTAATTTTGGTCTAACCGAACCGGATTGGATGGTAGTCGATCGATTTGGGGTAGCAATGCCAGAAGATCGAGAAGTCACTTGGGGTGTTTAGCAAACCAAACCTTTACAAGCGCGATCTGTCGGAGTCAAAATAAAGAGTCAGCAACAAAGAGGATCTAGCAACGTGAGTCAAGAATTTGACTATGATTTGGTAATTATCGGTGCGGGTGTCGGCGGACATGGTGCCGCGCTCCATGCGGTTAGTTGCGGCTTGAAGACAGCAATTATCGAAGCGGGAGATATGGGTGGTACCTGCGTCAATCGCGGTTGTATCCCCTCTAAAGCACTCCTAGCTGCTTCAGGTAGAGTCCGCGAAATGCGGAATGCTCATCATCTCAAAGCGATGGGGATTCAGGTAGATAATGTTAGTTTCGATCGTGCGGGAATTGCCGCTCATGCTAGCAATCTGGTTACCAAGCTGCGTGGGGATTTGACGAATAGCTTAACCCGATTGAATGTCGAAGTGATTCGTGGTTGGGGTAAGGTGGTTGCAGCGCAAAAAGTAAGCGTAACTACCCCTGAAGGCGAGAAATTTATTACCGCCAAAGATGTGATGATTTCTTCGGGTTCGATTCCGTTTGTCCCCCCAGGTATTGAAGTCGATGGCAAGACGGTATTTACCAGCGACGATGCGATTAAATTAGAGACAATCCCCCAATGGATTGCAATTATTGGTAGCGGTTACATTGGGTTAGAATTCTCTGATGTATATACCGCCTTGGGTTCGGAAGTAACGATGATCGAATTCTTCGACCAGTTAATGCCGGGATTCGACACTGATATTGCGAAACTTGCCAAACGGATTTTAATCGATCCGCGCGATATTGAAGCTCGATCGAGCCTACTTGCCAAACGGGTAATTCCTGGTTCGCCAGTCGTCATCGAACTCGCCGATGCGAAAACTAAAGAAGTCGTCGAGATCTTAGAGGTCGATGCTTGCCTCGTAGCGACGGGTCGGATTCCCGATACCAAAAACCTCAATCTCGAAGCTGTTGGGGTCGCCCTCGACCGCCGAGGCTTCATTCCGGTGAATGATAAGCTAGAGGTCTTAATCGATGGCGAACCCGTGCCGCACCTCTGGGCGATCGGCGATGCAACGGGTAAGATGATGTTGGCTCATGCTGCATCCGCACAGGGAATTGTCGCTGTTGAAAATATCTGCGGTCGATCGAAAGAAGTCGATTATCAGAGCATTCCAGCAGCGGCGTTTACTCATCCCGAAATTAGTTTCGTGGGGATGACGGAAACCCAAGCGAAGGAAGCAGGAACGGCTGGTGGTTTTGAAGTAACAGCGGTGCGGAGTTATTTTAAAGGTAACTCAAAAGCGATCGCCGAAGGTGAAGCCGATGGGATGGCAAAAGTGATCTATCGCAAGGATACTGGCGAGGTATTGGGGACTCATATTATCGGTCTGCACGCAGCGGATCTGATTCATGAGGCTTCTAATGCGATCGCACAGCGCAATTCGGTGCAGAATCTAGCAACATACGTTCACGCTCATCCTACTTTGTCTGAGGTATTGGATGAAGCCTACAAACGTGCTGCGGGGGTTCATTAATTAGGCGATAAGGAACCGAAAACATATTTATTGACAAATAGATCGAGTGTTTATAACATATACATTATAAGCACTCGATTTCATTATGTCCGATTGGTCTGTTGAGTTTTATGCAGATGCCGATGGCGATTCCCCTGTTCTGGATTGGTATGAATCTTTAGATGAAAAAACCACAGCAAAGCTAATTTGGATCTTTCAACTGTTAGAAACTAATGGTATCGAACTAGGAATGCCTTATATCAAGCCTCTGGGAGATAAGCTGTATGAAATCAGAGCCGATGTAAATCGCAATGCTTTTCGAGTGGTCTTTCTAGAGCGCAATATTGAATCTACAGATTTAGAACAAGAGGATTAAAATATATGCCTGCCAAAACAATTCCACTTGCCGAAGTAACCGCCAAAAGTCTGAGCGATCCCGCAGTTAGACAAGAATATGAAGCACTAAGAGAAGAGTTTCAGATTGCCCAGCTAATTATCGATATGCGAAAGGCAGCTAAATTAACGCAACAAGAACTAGCAAATCGCACTGGTATCAAGCAACCGCAGTTAGCCAGAATCGAGACAGGAGCGCAGATGCCGCGATTAGATACTTTGGCAAACTTGGCAAAAGAGGCTGGTTATGATGTGGAGATTCATTTGATTCCCAAATCTCCAAGTGTCGATAATAATGAAATACTTTCGATCGCAGTTACAGCGTCTACTTAATCTCTGATGTCACAGAGCACGTATTTACCCGATCGCACTTTGAATACCTCCAGTTTTTGGGTATTTTAAGATTGATGGGATATGGGAGGATCGATCGTGACCGAAGTAGAGTTAGCAAAAATACTTGAGAAGGCGGGAATCTATGGATATAAAAAACTAAGGTTGGTAGATAATGAACTTACCAGTTTGCCAGAAAGTATTGGATCTCTATCTAACCTCAACATTCTATATCTACGGAAAAATCAACTTGCCAGCCTACCAGAAAGCATTAGCAATCTCACTAATTTAAGTATTTTAGATCTAGGGGACAATCAATTTAGCTATCTACCAGAAAGTATCTTTAATCTTGCTAATTTAAAAAGTTTAAATGTAATTAACAGCCAACTCACCGATCTCCCTACAAGTATTGTTAATTTCTCTAACTTGACTGAATTACAGCTAGACAAAAATCCTTTAAGCGATTTGTCGATTTTGCAAGATTTACCAAAACTAGTGGATGTTCTATTTTTTGGTACTTGGCTTCCTCGTCAATACTGGACAAAGTTGAGTGAATGGAAATCTGAGTGGATATTGGAGGAAGAAAATGTCACAATTAAAAACATATTAATTCAGCAGATTGGGTACGAAAGAATTTGCGAGGAATTAAATGCTATGGAGCTAGATAGTTGGAGAGAATATACATTGCTTGAAATTGATGATATCGATCGAGTTTACGTTCGAGAGATTGCAGCACCAATAATCTTACTCAAGATGACTTGTCCATCGACGGGACATATTCATATCCTGCGCGTACCGCCAGAAATGACTAGTGCCGAAGCCGCAATTACCTGGGTAAATCATGGCATTCATCCTGACAAATTTGCCGTGCAAACATGAATCAGTAATTAGCGCAGAAGATCCCCGACTTCTCAAAGAAGTCGGGGATCTAAACCCCACGACAAGCTAATTCAATCGATTAACTTTCTTGCATCACGATTGTTGCAGGTAAGCGACTGAAAGCCAGATGATCGTTTTGGACTTCGACAAAAATCGTATCGCCCTCTTTAAAGTCACCGCGTAAAATACCTTTAGCAATAATTGTTTCCAACTCTTTTTGGATCGTCCGTTTGAGCGGTCGCGCCCCATATACTGGGTCATAACCGACGTTGGCGATAAAATCGAGCGCAGATTCGGCTAATTTAAGCGATAATTTACGATCGGCTAATCGTTTTTCTAAGCGGGCAACTTGGATTTTAACGATGCTCCGCAGTTGCGATTTTTGGAGGCTGTGGAAGATAATGGTATCGTCGATCCGGTTGAGGAATTCAGGGCGAAAATTATGACCGAGAGCTTCTAAAACGCGAGCTTTCATCTCATCGTATTTAGAGTCATCGCCAGCAAGATCGAGAATATATTGAGAACCAATATTACTGGTCATAATAATTACGGTATTCTTGAAATCTACCGTCCGACCTTGTGAATCGGTGACTCGTCCGTCGTCGAGGACTTGTAGTAAAACGTTAAACACATCGGGATGCGCTTTTTCGATTTCATCGAATAGAATTACCGCATAGGGACGACGGCGGATGCTTTCGGTGAGTTGTCCGCCTTCTTCATAGCCAACGTAGCCGGGAGGCGCGCCAATCAACCGGGAGACGGCATGTTTCTCCATATATTCGGACATATCGATGCGAATTAGAGCCTCATCTGCATCGAAAAGGTAGTTGGCGAGGGTTTTCGCCAATTCGGTTTTACCCACTCCTGTGGGGCCGAGGAAGATGAAGCTGGCGATGGGTCGGTTGGGGTCGGAGAGTCCCGCGCGCGACCGCTGGATGGCTTCAGCGACGGCGGTGACGGCTTCTTCTTGCCCGATGACGCGGCGGTGCAGTTCGTCTTCGAGGTGGAGGAGTTTTTCTCGTTCGGTTTCGACTAATTTTGTCAGGGGAATTCCCGTCCATTTGGAGATAATTTCGGCGATGTCGGCTTCGGTGACTTCTTCGCGAAGTAGGGATTTCCCGGTGGTTTGAAATTGAGCGAGGTTGACTTCGGCGGCTTCAAGTTTGCGGTGTAGTTCGATGAGTTTGCCATACTTGAGTGCTGAAGCCAATGCTTGATCGTAAATTCGTTCGGCTTGTTGTAGCTCGATATTGACGGAATCAATTTCTTCTTTGATGGTTTGGATGTCAGTTATCACATCTTTTTCTGACTGCCATTGGGCGGTAAATGTGTGCTGCTCTTCTTTAAGATCTCCGAGTTCTTTTTCGATTTTTTGAAGACGTTCGCGGGCAGATGTCGATGTGTCTTTATTAACTGATAATCGCTCCATTTCAAGTTGAAGAATTTTGCGATCGATCTCATCGAGTTCTTCCGGTTTAGAGGTAATCTCCATTTTAAGACGAGCGGCTGCTTCATCCATCAGATCGATCGCTTTATCTGGTAAAAACCGATCGCTAATATAACGTGTCGATAATGTTGCCGCAGCTACTAGCGCATTATCCGAAATTTTGACACCATGATGCACTTCATAGCGTTCTTTTAAGCCGCGTAAAATTGAGATCGTATCTTCGACACTCGGTTGATCGACATATACTTGTTGAAACCGCCGTTCTAAAGCCGCATCTTTTTCAATATACTTCCGATATTCATCGAGGGTAGTCGCACCGATACAGCGCAGCTCACCCCGTGCCATCATGGGTTTAAGCAAGTTACCTGCGTCCATTGCGCCTTGGGTAGCACCCGCACCGACAACGGTATGAATTTCATCGATAAATAAGATAATTTGTCCTTGCGATTCGGTGACTTCTTTGAGGACGGCTTTGAGTCTTTCTTCAAATTCGCCGCGATATTTTGCTCCGGCAATGAGGGCACCCATGTCGAGGGAAATTAACGTCCGATCTTTGAGTGATTGCGGTACGTCGCCGTTAATAATTCGTTGTGCTAAACCCTCGACAATCGCAGTTTTACCGACACCAGGTTCGCCGATTAAGACAGGATTATTTTTAGTTCGACGGGATAAGATTTGGATCGTCCGCCGAATTTCGTCATCGCGTCCAATCACCGGGTCGAGTTTACCACGACGTGCAAAGTCAGTCAGATCTCGTCCATATTTAGACAGAGATTCATATTTACCTTCAGGATTTTTGTCATTCACTTTTTGACTGCCCCGAACTTGAGAAATTATTGTCTTTAGTTTGCTTTCTTCTAATTTAAAATCGATAAATAACTGCTTGCCAAAGCGATCGTCTTGCGGATATGCTGATAATATATGCTCGATCGAAATGTAGTCATCTTTATATTCTTTGCGATACTTCTCCGCTCGATCGAGTAAGGTATCGACACTCCGCCCCAAATAAACCGAGCCAATCGTTCCCGATATCTTAGGTTGCTTCTGGATAAAGTTTTCCAGCTCTTGACGAAATTGACTGAGATTTACACCCGCCTTGGAGAGGATACTAGTTGCCAAGCCATCTTGCTCTAGCAGTGCTTTGAGCAAATGCTCTGACTCCATTTGCTGCTGCTGACAAGCCTTCGCCACATCCATAGTGCTGGTAATTGCCTGCCAAGCTTTGTCGGTAAATAAATCGGGATTGTTAGGTTGCATAATGCTACGGGGAATAAAATTTTTATATAAGTAACGTCGATAAGGATTTCTCTTCACGCTGGCTACTTTCTCATTGTAGTCAGTTCGATCGTCCGACTGGGATCGGTATTTACGACGATCGATCTCCCATCATCGACTAGAGCAGATTTTCCCGCTCGGTTGCGACTAATTGCGCCAGGGGAATTCCCGTCCATTGGGCGATGATTTCGATGATGTCGGCTGCGGTGACTTCTTCGCGGAGCAGGGATTTCCCAGTGGTTTGAGATCGAGCGAGTTTTGTTTCCGCAGTTTCGAGTGTGCGGTGCAGCTCCATGAGGTTGCCATACTTGAGTTCGGCAGCTAGATTGAGATCGAAGTCGCGTTCGGCTTGCTGGAGTCTAATATTCATTGCATTAATTTCTGCTTTAATGGTTTGAATACCCGCGATCGTATCTTTTTCTGACTGCCATTGGGCGGTGACGGTGCATTGTTTTTCCTTGAGATCTCTGAGTTCTCGTTCGATCTTTTGGAGGCATTCGCGGGCAGATGTAGAGGTGTCTTTATTAACTGATAACCGTTCCATTTCTAATTGCAATATTTTACAATCTATCTCATCGATATCTTCCGGTTTAGAGGTGATTTCCATCGCAAATTTTGCGGCTGCTTCATCGATTAGATCGATCGCTTTGTCTGGTAAAAATCTGTTACTGAGATAACGCGTCGATAATGTTGCTGCTGCGACTAGCGCATTGTCAGAAATTTTGACCCCATGATGCAATTCATATCGCTCTTTTAAACCGCGCAAAATCGAGATCGTATCTTCGACGCTAGGTGGTTCGACAACCACTTGTTGAAAGCAATGTTTTAGAGCTGGATCTGCTTCAATATACTGGTGATATTCATTGCGGGTTGTGGTGCCAATGCAATGTAGATCTTCACGAATTATCGTGTTTCTAAGCAACCTTCCCACCTCTATTGAGACTTGGGTGGCACCTGCCCCAACGACGGTATGAATTTCGTCAATAATGAAGATAGTTTGCCCGTGAGATCCGATCGCTGATTGGAGGACAGATTTGAGTCTTTCTTCAAATTCATTGAGATATTGTATATTCGTAATTAAGGCACCTATATCGAGAGAAATTAATTGAGAATTTTTCAGAGATTGAGGTACTTCACCTGTGACAATTCGTTGTGCTAAACCTGCTATGATTGCAGACTTGCCGACACCATGTTCGCCGATTAACAGGAGATTGTTTTTAGTCAGTCGGGATAATATTTGAATCGTGCGGCGAATTTCATTATCGCGTCCGAAAACTAAATCTAGTATGCCTAGACGGGCAAGTTCGGTAAGATTCCGTCCATATTGAGACAGCGATTCGGATCGATCTTCAGGATTTAGATCGTTAACTTTTTGACTGCCACGAACTTGAAAAACTATCGATTTTAATTTCCTTTCTTCTAAGCTGACAGTTTTGAATAACTGTTTGCCAAAGCGATCGTCTTGAGGATATGCTAATAGTAAGTGTTCGATCGAAATGTAGTCATCTTTATATTCTTTGCGATATTTCTCAGCTCGATCGAGTAAGGTATCGACACTCCGCCCCAAATAAACCGAGCCAATCTTCCCCGATATCTTAGGTTGCTTCTGGATAAAGCTTTCCAGCTCTTGGCGAAATTGACTGAGATTTACACCTGCATTGGAAAGAATACTAGTTGCCAATCCATCCTGCTCTAGCAGTGCTTTGAGCAGATGCTCTGATTCCATTACCTGATGCTGACAAGCCTTAGTCACATCCATAGTGATAACAATTGCCTGCCAAGCTTTGTCGGTAAATAAATCGGGATTGTTAGGTTGCATAATGCTACCGGGAATAAAATTTTTAGATAAGTAACGTCGATCGAGATTTTTCTTCACGATCGCTACTCTCTCATTGTAGTCAGTTCGATCGTCTGACTGGGATCGGTATTTACGATAACCTGACTGGGTATTTCCGAAAATAATTTGTGCGATCGAGCTACTTATTTTCCATAATTCTTGGTAACAATATAGACATAGGTCGATTCGCAACTTCCCTGCTAAACCATGAACTCCAACAGCCAACCGCAACCAGATCCAGCCCCAGCAATCACTCCAGAGCGGATCGATCGAGATTTAGCCAGTCAAATTTTATGTCAACATTGCTTGCGGACGGCAAGCAACGGCATTAAATGTAAAGGGCTATGTGTCGCTGATAGCGATTATTAGCTGGCGGAGATCGGGTAATAACGATCGCGCATTCGATCGCAATATGCGACGATATTATTTAATTGTCGCGCTCGTTCTTTGAGGGGGGAATCGAATGGCGACCCCAAAATATTTGCTAAAATGCCATAAGCAGAGGCATCGAGCGTAGTTGGATTGCCCATCTCGGTCTTATAAACTGGCTCGAAGGGCAGATCCATCATCCGCAGATAGGTTTCCAATTTAAGACAAAAACTGCTGGCATTGGGCAACCCAAACGCCGGAGCAAATTGATAAAGCTTAATTGTCATATCGATTTAAGCTAGATTGACATCAGATCGATCGAACCGATCGACTCAATTATAGAACATAACAACTACTCGCGATCGATCCTGAAATATTTTTAGAACATCTATTAAATTAATTGAGAATTGAGAATTGGGTTGTTAGGGTGGGGATTTTAACCCCTGCGTCTTGTTAAACACAGTAACTTAGCTCACAGCTTGCACGAGTAAGAAAACTATTCACTAAAACACTAGTAACTTTGCTTTAATACAAGAAGTAATTTAGCCAACCAGTCGATAAAACCAACTTTCCATCACATTTCCCCACGCCGACTGCGAAAATATCGTTTCCGCCGCGTGACGACAATCAGCTCGATCGATTTCAGGCAGTCGATCGATCGCGGCTACTAAGCCCTCGATACTGTCTGGTTCGACCAAAAACCCCGTTTTACCATCCGCGATAATTTCAGCAGGCCCCCCGCGCCGATAAGCGACGACTGGAACGCCACAAGCTAGAGCTTCAATTGCCACATTCCCAAAAGCTTCCACCCAGCGCGGTGTCATTAATAATCCCCGACAGGTGCGAAGGGCTTGTTGTAACTCATAAGTGGGGAGAAATCCCAGATATTCGATCGGTGCGTCGGGATAATCGCGATTAATTTGCTCCCAATAGGCAACATCTTGAATCTTGCCCATAATTTTGAGATTCAGCCCCGTGCGCTGGGCGGCGGCGACGGCATCTTCGAGAGCTTTTTCAGGCGAAATCCGTCCCAGCCAAGCTAGAGCCGCTTCAGGAGCAGCACAGTACTCATACACGCTGGGATCGACACCACTACCGCCTACGATGCAACAGGCATCGCCGAATTTAAATGTTTCCGCCTGGGTGCGGGTACAAACGCCGATCGTCCCAGGATAATCGATCGCGACGCGTTCGATCGCTAAGTCGATCGCGGCAATTTGCGAACCCATACTGACAAAATGCGCGATCGGTCGATCGAAGAAGGGCGTGAGATAAAATGGCAGCCAATCGAAAGCTGTATTAAAAATGATGTCATAATCGTGTTGGATCGTTCTGGCTGTTGCCCACATATTCGCCAATACCGGATCGCTAGGCATCACGATCGAAGCCGATAGTTCCTGGGTTTGAGCGGTAAGTTGGAGCGATCCGGGGATTTGGATAATTGCTAAATCGCCTAATTGAGAACCCGCAGGCGCAACGATCTCAATTATATGTCCCCGCGATTGCAGTTCGCGGGCGAGATTGGCGATCGTCAGTTCGACACCGCCACCCAAGCCAGAACCCAATGCACCTACAGGTGTTGACAGAATGAGAATTTTTAGTCGATTGGGGGTGGCGGAGATATTCAAAGCAACGAACACTGGGGTTGATGCTCTTAATTTTACCGGAAATTCGATCGATCCCTCTTTTCGCTATTCACTATCCACTATTCACTATCCACTATTCACTATCCACTAAATACTAGTAACTGCGCTCCAATGCAAGATGTGAGTAAAATTATGACAATCGATAAGATCCGAATCTAACGCCAACTTGCTATGAGCGAAACTATCTTCAGTAAAATCATCCGCAAAGAAATCCCCGCCGATATCGTTTATGAAGACGATCTCGCCTTGGCGTTCCGCGATGTGCAGCCCCAAGCACCAGTACATATCTTAATTATCCCCAAACAACCGATCGTCTCGATCGCCCAAGCCACCGATGCGGATGCAGATTTACTCGGTCATTTATTGTTAACAGTTAAGAGAGTAGCCACTCAGGAAGGATTAGAAAACGGCTATCGGGTAGTCATCAATACGGGTGAAGATGGCGGTCAGACTGTATTTCACCTTCATTTACACTTACTGGGCAAGCGATCGATGACTTGGCCGCCGGGATAAATAATTGAATGTAAACTTTCTCATTTATCATCGAACGGATCGAACGGATTACCGCCACATATAGGTTAAGTCCTCGATCCCCAGCTAGAATACCTGAAAACCTAGCTAGTTTCGATCGCTCCCAAATATTAAGAGATTGTTAAGCCCCTTTACAAATAGAAATAAACCCTCTAATATTAAAAGCATAGGGGTTAAGCAATTAACACCGCACCTTGAAAATTCATAGCAATCATAAACAAATGACCACTACCTTACAACGCCGCGAAAGCGCAAATGTATGGGAAAGATTTTGTAGCTGGATCGCATCCACTGAAAACCGGATTTACATCGGTTGGTTCGGTGTACTGATGGTTCCTACACTTCTTTCTGCAACAATCTGTTTCATCATCGCTTTCATCGCTGCTCCCCCAGTGGACATC
>NZ_JANPLS010000268.1:0-7514 GCF_031422475.1 Chamaesiphon sp. VAR_48_metabat_403 | reverse complement strand
ATTTCAATGGACTTTTGTTATTAGCCCGTTGGCGTAGCCTTTCGGAACGAAACACTTATAGTTCAGGGCGGTGCTTGAGCGGAGCAGATAGACTTTCCCTATCCCGAACTTACTTTAAACTAGTCCGCCTACGCGGACTTTGCACCACTAGCGGCGGTTTCAACCGCTGACTAACCGAACCAGATCGAGCTACCTACAGCTTTTGTCTGCGCTTCTTCATCACACCTACCACTAAAGCACCCCCAACCAATATCCCTGGAACGGCAGAAGGTTCGGGAACCGCAGTAGCAGGAGTTCTATCTGTCAGAACTAAAGAGAGATTGTCAGCATATGCGTTGTTGTAAGATGAACCAACAGTGTCTCGTGTCATCCTCAAGGTGACTATTGCGCTTCGAGTACCAGGGCGGAAGCCAGAGAAAAGTGAGAATTTATTACTTCCCACCCCAATGTTCCCTCTTTGATCTATCGTTGGCCCTATTTTCCCAGTAAGTAGACCGAAGAATATTGGTTGTCCGTTTGCATCAAAGTAATCTATTTCAAGAGATGGATAATCTTTTTCAGGAAAGTGTCCAAAAGTGGCAGATAGCACGAAACCCACGCCAGAAGGTGAATCTATGACTTCAGCAATTGATGATAAGTCGATAGTCTGCGATGCACTAGAAACATTATTATTAGGGCCTCCAGCAAAAAAATTGTTACCTAAACTACTCAACCCAATTCCTGCCACAATGGCATCTGAATTCCTTTCTGGAAAACCAGCAGCACCATACGGTACGACTGTGAAATTACCAGTTGTCGTCCAACCTGGAACGGAGACAACATCGCCTGTCGCAGAACCAGCACCCGCTTCAGCACCTGGATTGACAATGATATTAGTGCCAAAAGTAATCGCCTGAGCTGGGTTAACCCCAATTACGCCCCATCCCAGCATTGAGCCAACTAGAAAAGTTATTGTAGACTTTGTGCCATTTCATGGCACAAAGTCTCGAACCATATTTTTGAGAACGCGATTCTGCATGTTTTTATTTTATTAAAATTATTTAGTAGACTAAGCCAACCCGCTATCTACAAAACTGGCAGAATCATACTTCAAGTACGAAATATAATCATCCGTAGTCTCAGACGACTTTTCATACACCCGATCGCATCGCCTGTTCCGTACTGATAAACTAGTAACTAATCACTGAAGATCGATCGAGCAAGATGGGCAACACCTTTGGACATTTATTTAGAATTACCACCTACGGCGAATCGCATGGCGGCGGGGTAGGTGTGGTTATCGATGGTTGTCCCCCACTAGTAGAAATTAGCGCGGCCGAAATTCAGGTCGAACTCGATCGCCGTCGTCCGGGACAGAGTAAAATTACCACACCCCGTAAAGAGAACGATACCTGCGAAATATTATCTGGGGTATTTGAAGGCAAAACAACAGGTACGCCGATTAGTATCTTAGTGCGAAATAAAGATGCCCGATCGCAAGACTATAACGAGATGGTGCAGACTTATCGCCCGTCTCATGCCGATGCGACGTATGATGCTAAATATGGGATTCGGAATTGGCAAGGTGGCGGTAGATCTTCAGCACGAGAAACGATCGGCAGAGTAGCTGCTGGAGCCATTGCCAAGAAGATTCTCCAAATTTATAACAATGTCGAAGTCATCGGCTACGTCAAGCGGATTCAGGATATTGAAGCCACTGTCGATAGTCATACCGTCACCCTGGCTGATGTCGAAAGTAATATCGTGCGATGTCCCGATTTGAGCTGTGCGGATCTGATGATCGATCGGATCGAAGCGATCGGGCGAGAAGGCGACTCGATCGGCGGCGTGGTAGAATGTGTCGTGCGAAATGTCCCGAAAGGTTTGGGCGTTCCGGTATTCGACAGGTTAGAAGCCGATATCGCCAAAGGCGTGATGTCGCTCCCCGCAACTAAAGGGTTTGAAATCGGTTCCGGCTTCGCTGGTACCCTGATGACAGGTAGCGAACATAACGACGAATTTTACACCGATGAGAATGGCGAAATTCGGACGCGCACCAATCGCTCTGGCGGTACCCAAGGTGGAATTTCTAATGGTGAAAATATCATCATTCGAGTAGCCTTTAAACCCACAGCCACCATTCGCAAAGAGCAAAATACCGTCACCCAAGCAGGCGCAGAAACTACCCTCGCCGCCAAAGGAAGACACGATCCTTGCGTGTTACCCCGCGCGGTACCGATGGTAGAAGCAATGGTGGCTCTAGTATTATGCGACCATTTATTACGTTATTACGGACAATGCAAGGTACTATCATAACTGCGAACGCGGACTTTGCATCACAACGATTGAAATCGTCGCTTGTGATGCAAAGTCCGCCTACGCGGACTAAATCTTTATTAGTCCAGAAAATTTTAACTTGTCTAGTCGCGATCGCCATTTGGTGGAGTAGTTCTCAGACAGCCATAGCCGGAGCCTTGAGCGACAGGATCGATCGATACCCAAATTGGCACACTTTAGCCCCGATCGCGCGGCATGAGGGCGAATTGACTTATCCTGAGTGGTTTAAGGGACGCTGGATCGCTACTAGTACCCAACTCGAACAAATTGCCCCACTAGCACCAGCAATCGTCACCCCCGGATTTGAGAGCAATCGAAAATATATCGATAAACCGATCGAATTTACAGTCCAATTCGTACCGAAAGATCTATCTAGAGCCACCAAATTTTCCCCACTCAACTTACCACGCTTAAAATCTAATTTACCCGCACCACAAATTATCGCCGATCGAGCTTTTAATGGTTTGAATATTGCGGCTGCTTATTTAGGTGCAACGAATGTCAAATCTGTCGAGATCGATCCGCAAAATCCGACCAAACAAATTACCCAACTTACCCAAGACCGCCAACTAGAAACATTTGTAACTGGATTCGATCGCGAAATTCCGACAGACGTTGGCGAAGCCTCTCCTCTGGAGAATCGATTTATTGCCACCGAAATATCCCAACAAATATTTCGCACTAGTACGAGTATTTATCTCAATACTGTCGAAACCACCACCAGCTATCAATTTTCCGCTACGCCTACAGCTAAAATTACTGCAAATCAAATTTCAGCAATTTACCTTTCTCCCCAAGATCCCGACTATTTTCGCGCGATTGGCAAACTCGGAAATCAGCCTGTAGCCTTGTACCGCTATCGATTAGATCTCTCACCAGCACCCGATTCAACACCCTAATTAAATCCTAGTAAAATGGTCGCGCTCGATCTAGTATCATTAAATTCAGTTTTTCTTGCTACTCCCTTAGATCTAAAATTGTTAATGGTAGGATCTAAATTCAGAGATGGCGATCGCAGATACGATCGGATCGAATTAATTTAGATTTAGTTGAGATGAAAACAGCAATCGGCAACCTCGCCATTGGCATGTGGATTGTCGCCAGTTTATGGGTAGATTTATGGCTGGGTACGATGTTAATGTGGACAGTTAGCACCTTCCTCTCTTTGACTGAAGGTGGCCCATTTCGTAAGGCGACACCTTATGCCATGCCAATTCACGAAGTACTAATTTATCAAATTAGTACTTCACTGCTGTGTCTATTTATCGGACTAGCTTGGGCGGGGATCGTCCTAGTTATATCCGAGCGATTATTGGTATTATTAAAATCTAACTCGCGATCCGCTCGACAATTTCAACGACTGAGTACGATCCTATACATACTAGCGATCGGCGCGATTGTAATTGGCATTACGATCGGTAATGCGATTGTCTATTACGACCAAATTCAGGGACGAGCGGCATTCGATCGGGTTAAAGTCTATTTAGACAATCGTGCCGAACATAGCTACATCCAATACTACTAAGCTGTTCGATATTTAAAGTACGTCCGCCGTAGGCACAACCAACGGCAGGCTACGCCAACGACTCCGTGTGGGCAAACTGGTTTGAAAAAGTCAAATGAGTGATTTAGATGTTCCACAGCTTAGTTCAATTATGTTTGCCAAAAATGACATCGCCAAATAGCAATGTCATCGCCAGATCGATCGCAAAAATTGCCATTCCAGACACGATGACAGCGGCTGTCGCCGACTCGCCAACTTGCTTGACACCCCCGTAAGTCGTCATTCCCCAACCGCAACCAACCGTCCCAATTGCCACGCCAAAAAGTACGCCTTTAACACCCAGATTAATAATATCGGCGGCTTTTAACGAGTTGCGAACGGAGTCTAAAAAGATGGCAGGTTGTAACTGATAAAATTGTGCTGCGGCAAAAACACCGCCGCAGATCCCACATACTAAACCTAACACGATCGAAATTGGTACCGTCGCGCTACAGGCAAGTACTCGTGGTAAAACTAAATAATCGATCGGATCGGTTCTGAGCGTATAAAGTGCGTCGATTTGTTCGCTGACTTTCATCGCACCAATTTCCGCCGCAAATGACGAACTTATTTGCCCAGCAACGACACAAGCTGTCAAAATGGGTGCGAGTTCTTGACAAAAGGCGATCGCAAATACACCCCCAACTGAATTGATGACTCCCATTGGCTCCAACTGTCTGGCTGTCTGAATGGTAAAAATAATCCCCGCCATAAAATTTGCGAGTAGTACGGGAATCATCGCTGCTGGGCCAGTTTTGAACAAATGTTCGGAGATCTTTTGCCAGCATGTTTTACCTTGAATTAAATGTAGCCAAACCTGACCGATCAGTAGCAGCGTAAAGCCAAATCGTTTATATGCATAAGGATGAGAGTTAGTGCCAGATCTGGGAACCATGTCGAGATTGGGGGGCGCGCGATGCAATAGTCATTCTATTGTATGAAAGTTAATTGAGTTAGATTGTTTCATCTTGACAAGTTGTGGATTTCCACCCAGGAAAAGCGTACTACTAAACTGCTGTAAGCTATGCTAGAGTTAATACAAACAGATTTAAATATAGATTACCGTTGAGGCTTTAGAATGGTTGACTCTGGAGAGCGTGGTAATAGTGGCAAACGGAAACTATTTTCTTTGTTATGCCACGGTTCGATTTTTTTAGGTTCGCTGCTATTTACTTCAGCAATTCCGTTAGTAATTTTGCTATTGTTTGACGATTCAGTTATTAAAGAAACTGCCAAAGAAACACTCAATTACCACATTAATATTTGGCTGTATGGCGCGATTTCTGCTGCTCTGATTGCCTTCTTTACGGCACTATTTTTCACGATTCCTTTGAACTTCTTTATCGGTGGAGCTTTAGCACTATTTACTTTGGTACCACCAATTTTCGGGATTTTAGCAACTCTAAGTAACCCCGACCAAGCTTACCGTTACCCATTTATTTGGAGAATACTGTAACTTTAGGCGATCGATGGTGTAGGGGTTTGAAGCCCCTACACCATTTTTTTGGATTAATCGATCGCCGTACACAAATATTTAGATAATTCTCATCGATCGGTAAATTGCCCAATCCTGAGTTTGACTTTTTTTAGTTCGACTCAGGCTGTCGCATATAGATATTTAGTTTGCACTCGATCGAGATTTTTTACTAGCTAATCCCCACAACTCTAAATTGCTACTCAGTAATATCGATGTGGGGGATCGGCTAATTGCGCCATCCTGACGCTCGTGTTGTCTGCTTATTCTGCAGCGTCTTCTTCATCGGGCTGAGGATAAACAAAGCTAGTAGATCTGCCAGTCAGCACGGATTTACCCAATGATAGTGCTTTTTTAGCCTGAATTGCGGCTTTGTTGCGCCAAGTAGCACGACGCTTATCACGCTTGGATTTTGATGTTTTCTTCTTTGGAACTGCCATATTAGTAATATATATTTAGGCACAGCCTTTCTAGTATAACAGGAACGAACTCGATAAGCTGTCAGTTATTTAATTTACTTCTGTGGTTTCGATCGGCTGCTTTAATTGGGGAGACTCTTGTTCCCGCACTTTTCACTAACGACAGCTCCACGAGAGAATCGACTATAGTGATAGATAGTACTTTTCAACCTATTATAATGTCGAAGCTTGCGCGCCGCCTCGGCGGTCGAACGGCGATAGGTCGAGCAGATCTGGTGAAAATTTAGATGCGATGTTCATGGCTAGTATTATTGTCGATCGCTTGAGTAAAGTTTATCCAGTCGCGCTCAAAGAGCCGGGTTTAAATGGTACCATCAAGCATTTTTTTCAACGTAAATACAAGCAAATTCATGCCGTGCGGGATGTCTCGTTTCAGATTGAAGCGGGCGAAGTCGTCGGCTTTTTGGGTGCAAATGGAGCCGGAAAAACTACCACGCTAAAAATGCTCAGTGGTTTGATTCATCCCTCCACGGGGACAGTCAAAGTTGCGGGGAAAGATCCCTTCAAACGCGAACCTGCCTTTCTCAAGCAGATTACCCTCGTGATGGGGCAAAAGCAGCAGTTAATCTGGGATCTACCCGCCTTAGACTCGCTCAAAATTAATGCCGCAGTCTACGGTTTGAGCGATCGCACGGCGGAATTTCGGATTCAGGAATTGGCGCAAATGCTGGCTCTCGAAGGCAAACTCACCCAACCCGTGAGGAAGTTATCGTTAGGCGAACGGATGAAAGCCGAGCTGTTAGCGGCGTTACTCCACGAGCCGCAGGTACTGTTTCTGGATGAACCCACATTGGGCTTAGATGTTAACGCGCAGGTGGCAGTACGGAAATTCTTACAAGAATACAATCAGCGATACAAAGCCACGATTCTGCTCACCAGTCACTATATGGCAGATATTACCGCACTGTGCGATCGAGTGCTGGTCATCAACCAAGGGCAACTGATCTATGATGGTAGTCTCAATGGTTTAGTCGATCGATTCTCGCCCTGTCGGGAAGTAAATATCGAATTTGCTCAGGTTTATCCTCGCTCTAAATTAGCTCTGTATGCTGATGTACAGACCGTTGATGGTGCCTCGGCAAGATTTTTGGTGCCGCAAGAGGTTTTAACCAAAACGGTGGCAAGTATGCTGGGAGAATTAGAAGTAGTCGATTTGAGTATTACCGATCCGCCGATCGATGATGTCATCGGACAGATTTTTCAATCGGGGAATGCCGAAATTGTCAAAGTTTGACGATCGATTACAGCATTTTCTAGACTTCTTCTGTTAGCCCAACCCCCTCGCCTTCGGTATAACGTTCATATTCAGCGGCGGCTAGTATACTTTGCATCACCACCGATATCTGGATGCCATCCGCTGCAATACCGTTGTTATGCTGCGTCTTTACACATCAACTGGCTATGTCAACATTATCTTGAGTCCTGCAATTATCAATACCATCGACAATAATCGCTGAATAACATTGTGCGATAACTTATGACTTCCTAAATATGACCCAATAGTACCACCTAGTACGGCAGCAACTAGCAAAATTGCAGCAAACGGTGGAACCTGTCTTGTTGCACTTAGATTTCCTAACAACCCAGATATCGAGTTAACCAAAATGAACATAGCTGAAACTGCTGATGCTGTCTTTGCTGATGCCCAACGCATCCAAAGTAGAAGAGGTGTCAAGAAAATCCCTCCGCCTGTGCCTGTTAG
>NZ_JANPLS010000267.1:0-6143 GCF_031422475.1 Chamaesiphon sp. VAR_48_metabat_403 | reverse complement strand
ACTGAAAAAATTCTGCCGTTTGATATCATTCCCCGGACGATTTGCGATCGCGAATGGACGCAATTAGAGCGAGGTTTAAAGCAACGTACCCACGCGCTCAACTTATTTTTGAGCGATATCTATGGGGAGCAAAAGATTATTGCCGATGGCGTAATTCCCCAAGAGTTGATATATTCAGCGAGTGGATTTCTCAAGCCGTGTATGGGATTAAAACCGCCACAGGGGATTTGGTGTCACATTACTGGTACAGATTTAATTCGCGATCGCGATGGAAGCTGGTATGTGTTAGAAGATAATCTCCGGTGCCCATCTGGAGTTTCTTACGTACTGGAAAATCGGCGGGTGATGAAGTCTACATTCCCGCGCCTATTCGAGAAAATGCAGATTCGCCCCGTCGAAGATTATGCGAGTCGGCTGCTGGAAACTTTGATGTATTTAGCCCCAGAATCTACCCTCGATCCGACGGTGGTGGTATTGACTCCAGGTATTTATAACTCAGCCTATTTCGAGCATTCTTTTTTGGCACAGCAAATGGGCGTGCAATTGGTAGAAGCCAGAGATCTGACGATTGCGAATGGTTTCTTGCAAATGCGGACGACAAAAGGCTTGCAGCAAGTCGATGTCGTCTATCGGCGGATCGATGATGACTTTATCGATCCGCTGACTTTTAGGGCTGATTCTACCCTGGGAGTACCCGGATTGATGGATGTTTATCGGGCGGGAAAAGTCGCGATCGCCAATGCGCCAGGGACGGGAGTAGCCGATGATAAAGTGGTGTATGCTTATCTACCCGCGATCGTCAAATACTATTTAGACGAAGAGCAAATTATCCCTAATGTGCCTACCTATGAATGTTGGCACGATGGGCAACGCGAGCACGTACTGGCAAATTTAGACAAATTAGTCGTCAAAGCCGCAGCCGAATCGGGCGGCTATGGCATGTTAATCGGTACTCGATCCACCCCTGAAGAGCGGGACGAATTTGCCACCAAAATTACCGCCAATCCCCGCAATTACATCGCTCAACCTACTCTGTGTCTATCGCGGGTACCTACTCTCCTCCCCGATGGAATTGATGGCAGACACGTCGATTTACGCCCCTATATTCTCAATGGGAAGGATATCTATATCAATCCCGGTGGCTTGACGCGAGTAGCTTTGAGAAAGGATTCTCTAGTTGTTAATTCTTCTCAAGGTGGCGGTACTAAGGATACATGGGTGGTTTGTTAGTTGAGCTGCGTAGTCCTTTACCCCACCCCAACCCTCCCCTTATAAAGGGGAGGGAGCCAGGAATTGTCCCCCCTTTATAAGCAGGGCTGATTCATCCCCTTTGGGAATGAATTTGTCAATATCTAAAGCAATCGGTTTTTAGATGAATGTGGTTGTTTCTTAGTATGAAATTACCATTTATTCGATCGAAATTAATTGCTTTTAATCTTGACAACATAAGCCTGATAAGGAATGAATCAGCCCTGCCTTTATAAGGGGGGTTGGGGGGGTAAGCCAACCCGAAACGAAGTCTAATTCCCTATCCCCTTTCCCCTATGCTAAGTCGCGTTGCTAACTCAATTTACTGGCTCAATCGTTATATCGAACGAGCCGAAAATATTGCCCGCTTTGTTGATGTTAACCTCAACTTATTACTCGATAGTGTAGTTGTAGACGATCGACAGTGGGAACCAATTGTGATTACTACTGGCGATTTAGATATTTTTCGCAGTCGTTATGGAGCGGCTACAGCGCAAAATGTGGTGGAGTTTCTGACTTACGATGAAAAGTATCCCAACTCGATTTTATCCTGTCTTCAATCTGCGCGGCATAATGCTCGATCGGTACGCGAGATTATTTCATCGGAGACGTGGGAACAGGTAAATAGTTTTTACTTTATGGTAAAAGAGGCAGCATCAGCGAAGATTAAACCAGATTTACCAGGTTTCTTTGAAGCGGTAAAGATGGCTAGTCATCAATTTGCAGGGGTGATGGATGCAACGATGTCACATAATGAGGCTTGGCATTTTGGGCAGATCGGCAGATCGATCGAACGGGCTGATAAAACGGCGCGAATTTTAGATGTAAAATATTTTATTATTTTACCTAATGGTGTCGGTTCGGCATTAGATGAATTACAGTGGATCTCTTTATTAAAGTCGGCGAGTGCTTATGAAATGTACCGCAAAACTTATCGTCGGATTAATCCATCAGATATCGCGCGGTTTTTGATCTTCGATCGCGAGTTCCCCAGATCGATTCAATATTGCCTCAACTCGGCGGAAAAATGTCTGCATCTAATTAGCGGTAGTCGTAGCAATACTTGGAGCAATTCTGCCGAGCATCAACTGGGTAAACTGCGATCGGAACTAGATTTTATGTCGATCGAAGAAATTATTGACATTGGCTTGCATGAATTTCTCGATCGCACCCAAAGTCGGCTAAATAGTGTTTCTCAAGAGATTAGCGATACGTTTTTGACGATCGATCCGCAGGTGGTAATATGAACATCTACCAAATCGAACACACCATCGATTACACCTACACTCAACCAGTAAATTTCGCGCCGCACCAGTTAAGATTGCGCCCACGATCGAATGTCCATCAATCGGTGCTAAAATTCGATCTTTCGATCTCGCCTACCCCTGATAAACTTGTCGAAGCTGTCGATCTCGATGGCAATAATCAAATTGTGGCTTGGTTTGATAATCATCTGGCTACTAACCTGCACATTCACGCCCAAACCACAGTTTCCACCAATCTGAGCGATCCGTTTAATTACCTGCTAGAGCCGTGGGCGACACAATTACCGATCGATTATCCCCGCTGGCTGGCTCAACAACTGCAACCATATTTGACTGGATATTTATTTCACTCGATCGATCCAATTGCGATCGAATTAGCGGGGCAAATTTGGCAGAGTGTCAATGCTAATACCCTGGCTTTTCTCACCGAACTCAATCAGCAGATCTACAGCACCTGTACTTACGCTCTCCGCGATGCTGGCTCTCCACTTCCGCCTGGGATTACCTGGGAAAATCGCTCCGGTTCCTGTCGGGATTTAGTCGTGTTATTTATCGAAGTCTGTCGAGCGGTAGGCTTGGCGGGGCGATTTGTCAGCGGCTACGAAGCTGGAGCCGAAACCGACGACAGACACCTCCATGCTTGGGCAGAAATATATCTTCCTGGCGGGGGCTGGCGGGGCTATGACCCCACTCATGGATTATTGGTTGCTGCCGACCACATCGCGATCGTTTCTAGCCCGTTCCCAGCCCAGACAACCCCCGTTGAGGGCAAGTTACAAACGATCGGTAATATTGGTATGGAAATGAACTATCGATTAATGATTCAAAAAACCTGAAAGATCGTGCGGTTCTGGTTCTAAATTTTGACTGCGGTTCCAATCGATCGACGGCATTCGATCGAACGCATCTTTAAGTGAAGATTCCCACTCTTTGCGGACTTGCAATAGATAGGGATGTCCGCGATGCAAAGTAAGTTGATGGCGAATTTCGAGACTATTATGATGATACATCACCAGATCGATCGGTGGGCCGACCGAAACATTTGATTTCATCGTTGAATCAAAAGATAGTAGGGCACATTTAGCCGCATCTTCAACGCTCATATCGTACTTCAAAGTTCGATCTAAAATTGGCTTACCATATTTAACCTCACCGATTTGGAGGAATGGTGTTTCGGGCATTGCTTTAATAAAATTGCCCTGACTGTAGAGCATATATAACTCCGTCGCTTGTCCCCGAACTTGCCCGCCAAGTAAGATATTACAACTAGCATCGATGCCGTCTTTATCCAACCATTCTCGCTCGCGAGTCTGTACCTGGCGCAATTTTTGACCGATATAAACAGCAATCTCGTAAAGACTCTGATGAGAGTGAAGATTTTCGATATCTGGATTTGCCAAATCTCGATCGATACTTGTCATCACAGCTTGGGTAATCGATAAATTTCCCGACGCACATAATAAGATCGTCCGATCTCCCACTACCGAAAAATCAAACATCTTTCGATAGGTAGAAATATAATCGACTCCAGCATTAGTTCGAGAATCGGCTGCCATTACTAATCCATGAGTGGAGATAATTCCCAAGCAATAAGTCATAAAGTAGGTATTAAGTTATTCGTGACGATCGGATCTGAAATAGCATTAAATAATTGTGCTAAATGATGTTTATCAACCTGAATTTTAATCGATCTCTATCTGTTTAATTGTCTGCTATGTGACGATTAGATTAATTGTCGCTCTCAATATTCTTCCGGCGTTCGGCTAATTGCAACAAAATTTGCTGGTGGCGTTCGCGGGTAATCGGATAAAAATATGCCAGAATTAGACCGCTAATTAATGAGATAGTTGGAATAGGGCCGATCGCGAATCGGATGGCGAGTAAGACAGCAGGTGGTTGAATTGGGGCGAGAACTGTAGCAGTCGGACTGATATAACCAGTCCATTCCAAACTCTGTAAAATCACAGCGAGGGCAACACCCAGACAAATTTTTTGTAAAAACACCATGAAACTATAAAACAGTCCTTCACGGCGTTGTCCGGTTTCTAGTTCGTCTAATTCAATCACATCTGGCAGCATCGACCACGGTACTAAATAAGCCGTAGACACCCCCAATCCTGCCAACATTGCTAGAAAGTATAACATGACAGTTTGACCGGGTTGGAGTAGGAATAAACCCGCTTGGGAGATAATCCAAAACCCCGTTCCCATGAAATAAACTGCTTTTTTACCAACTTTTTGACTAATTCTACTCCAGACTGATAACATCCCTAGTGCAGTACCCTGAACCGCGAGGATAATTAGGGGAGAATCTGCTTGTTGTAAGCCCATCCAACTAACAGCAAAGTAAGGAATAATTGCAGCGGTAAGTTGCAGGCTAAACCAAGAACACAAATAGATACCGACAACAAACATAAACGCCCGATTGGTGAATACCGATCGCAATTGTTCTCTAATCGGCAAAGGATTGGGATTCTCAACTCTAGCGGCTTGATATCGATTTACGAGCTTATATCTTGCTTGAGTACCCCAGACACAATAAAAAATTGGTACTACTGAAATAACTGCACAAATAATTCCGATCGTCAGGTATTGTTGAGCGGGATCTGATACTTGTTGAAATACAGTCCTAGCAATTAATAACGCAGCAATACTTCCGCCCAGAGAGAAGGTAAATCGAAAACTATTTAAACTAGTCCGTTCGTTATAATCTTCAGTTAACTCGGCAGTGAGCGCGGTATAAGGGAGGCTATACGTCGTGAAGAATGTCCCCAATAACATCGATATGAATGTATAAAAGAAAAATAAACCCCATTGATTAGTTGCTGGAAAAGGAATCAACCACTGACAGATAAATAAAATGCCAAATGGAATTGCTGAAAATAGCATCCAGGGGTAACGTCTACCCCATTTTTTTTTAATTTTGGCACCAAACACATCCCCGCGATCGCTCATAATTCCAATCACCGGATCGATGCAAGCGTCCCAGACTCTGACTATTAGTTGAGTTGCCCCTGCTAATCCGGGCGATAAATGGACGACATCGGTGAAGAAGGGAGAAAGATAGGATAGTAGTAAGATTCCCACGATCGCACCACCAATATCGCCTGCACCATAAGCAAACTTGGTGCTAAAATTCATTTTCTCGATTGGGGCGAGTTCTTCAGTCTCAGTGGAAGGGTTCATCATCGGATACTAATATTCAACTAGATAATCGGGGTATTGTGACGATCTCATATTGCTTTAACCGAGCGGTTAATTTCGATGTTTGGGTAAAGGATAAAGAGTCGATCGTTTGCTTCGTTCGCGTAGCGTCTCTGGGAGAGAATCGGGAATTTCTTATATTTTACATTAATGCAATTGTAGCCTGTTACCCCCAGCAAATTTCGACCGCTCCCCGATCTACCACGATCTTACGTCCCACTGACACTAGATCGAGCCACCAAGGGCATACTAAAAGGTAAAGGGTAAAGGGTAAAGAAAGTACGAATCACCGCTACTCCTTACTCCTTACTCCTTACTCCTTACTCCTTACTCCTTACTCCTTACTCCTTACTCCTTACTCCTTACTCCTTACTCCTTACTCCTTACTCCTTACTCCTTACTCCTTACTCCTTACTCCTTATTACT